>CAMQUX010000001.1 GCA_947037905.1 uncultured Desulfovibrionaceae bacterium
GTAAGCAGTTTCCAAGCCCATCACAATAATCATCACGTAAAAGGGTCGCTTTCCCCTCTACCATTGTAATAGCGCCCTCATGGCACGCACGCACGCATTTCTCACAGCCAATACATTTGTCGGCATCAATTTTTATTATTGTTCTAAGCATTGTATATCCTTTTTATTTTAGGTGTTGGTGAAAGAAAGTTCTGCTAAATGAATATAAGAACATTATTGTAAGTATAGCATAAAATTATAAAGTACAGCGAGAGTTTATATAATTCTTAAATGAATGAAAATTATTATTATAATACAGGCTAGAATAAAATGAAATTTTTAAATAGGAAGATTCTACTAAATAAAATAACAGATAATCAGCAGTAGTACTAAAGAGCTAAAATAGAAAGATGTTAAATTGAAAATCTAAAATAGAAAGAAGCAGAATGAATAGATGTAAAGTTAATAAATTAAAAATCGAAGTTATAAAAAAGAAAGAGCAGGAAAACCTACTCTTTCTTTTTTATAATTTATAATTCTTTATAATTTCAAATCACTTCGTTAAATAGAAAGATATTTATATGCTATTTTGCAAATTCAGTGGCTCTTTTTTCACGTAAAAGAGTTACTTTTATTTGTCCAGGATAGGTTAAGTTTTCTTCTATTTGTTTTGCTATGTCTTTACAAATAACATGTGTTTGCTCATCAGAAATAAACTCAGCATCAACAAGTACACGAATTTCACGTCCTGCTTGTATTGCGTATGCTTTTGTAACACCTTCAAAACTTGTTGCAATGCCTTCTAAGTTTTCAAGACGCTTTACATAGTTTTCTAAAAGTTCTTTTCTTGCACCAGGTCTTGCACCAGAAAGAGAATCTGCTGCTTGCACAAGGTGTGCATAAATAGTGTCTTGTGGAACATCTTCATGGTGAGAGCCGATAGCGTTTATGATATCTTTTGTTTCACCATATTTCTTGGCAATATCTGCACCAATAAGAGCATGTGGACCTTCAACTTCATGATCAACTGCTTTACCAATATCATGTAGTAGCCCCGCACGTTTTGCTTTTTTCTCATCAAGTCCAAGTTCTGCAGCCATAATGCCACAAAGAAATGCTACCTCTAATGAGTGCTGTAGCACGTTTTGAGAGAAACTTGTGCGGTATTGTAATTGTCCTAAAAGTTTTGCAATTTCAGGATGTATTCCATGCACACCTACATCAAAAGTAGCCTGTTCGCCTACTTCACGTAGTTTAATATCAAGCTCTTCTTCTACCTTATGCACAACATCTTCAATGCGTGCTGGGTGAATTCGTCCGTCATGTATAAGTCTTTCAAGTGCCTGTTTGGCAACTTCTCTTCGAAGTGGATTGTAAGCAGAAAGCACAACTGTCTCTGGTGTATCATCGATTATAAAATCAACTCCAGTAGCTGCTTCTAAAGCACGAATATTTCGTCCTTCGCGTCCAATAATGCGTCCTTTCATTTCTTCAGAAGGAAGCGCAACAGCGGTAACTGTTTGCTCACCAACAAATTCACCTGCATAACGCTGTACAGCTAAAGCTAAAATTTCTTTTGCTTTGCGTGTTGCTGTTTCTTTTGCTTCTGTTTCAATAGTACGAATCATTTTTGCCGCTTCATGGCGAGTGCGGTTTTCAATTTCTTTAAGAATCTGGTCTTTTGCTTCTTCTTGCGTAAAACCAGAAATAGAAGCAAGTACTGCGTCTTGTTCTTGTATTTTAACTTCTAAATCTTCTTCTAATTTTTCAACTTTCTTTTCTTGCTGAATAAGTTTCTTTTCAAACTGATTAGTTTCAGATTCTTTTAAAGAAACTTTTTCGAGTTTTTGCTCAAGTCGTTCTTCTTTTTCTTGTAAACGTTCTTCTTGTTTTTTGAGATTATGCTCTTTTTGGCGACAATCTTTTTCTAATTCTTTGTATTCACGGTCTTGCTGCTGTTTTAAAGCATAAAGCTCATCTTTTGCTTGAATACGACTTTCTTTTTTTATAGACTCAGCTTCTTTTCTCGATTCAGAAACTATGCGATCTGCAAGCATTTGCGCATCAGTAGCTTTTTTCTTTGCTATATATTGACTAAGAGCAATACTAACTACAGATCCGAGAATAGCTGCACCAATAGCAGTTATTAATATATACACGATAAACTCCTTAAATGTATGAAAATGTGAAAGAATAATTAAAAAAATTACGCATTCACTTTGATTTTTATAATTAAAGATACATCAAAAATCGCATACTTAAAAGGAAAAAAAGGAAAAAAATGATTCTTTTTTGCTTGCAGAAGATTTGGGAAAGGAAAAGTAGAGGATATATAAACCCAAAAAGGCGTGTCATCAGTAGCTTTGAACCTCTTTAATAGAGGTTGGACCAAAATCGTTACCCTTCAGGCTTCCTAACTAAATTAGGCTTGCACACCAAGTAACTGGAACTCAGTCCTGTTCGAATATATTGGCTCAATAGCTGTGTTTGACAATCACAACCTTTCCAGGAAAATAAATTGAATAAACTTTATTTAAATATATAAATATGATTTATTTTTCTTGTACTTTTTCTAATAAAGATTCAAGCCGTAAGTCCTTGTTTTTTTGAACAAGCTCAAGGTCGTGAATTTCTGCTTTTAGCAAGGAATTTTCTTTTTCTAATTCTTTCACTTGGAGGAATAATTCTTCCAATTTTAATTCAAGTTGCATTATTGCATCCATATTTTTAAACTACTCTTATTTTTGTAAAAAGTCAACGGCTGCTTTCTGTTTACGAGTTACTTTCTAGGGATATTTTTTTGCTCTGCACGAGTGATAGCAAGGTGATTGTCTGGCACATCATTTGTAATGACAGAACCAGCTCCGATGCGGGTATTTTCGCCAATAATAACTGGCGCTACAAGAGATGAGTTACTACCGATGAAAGCGCCTTTTTTTATAACTGTTTTGCTTTTATTATTTCCATCGTAATTACACGTTATGGTTCCTGCGCCAATATTGACATCTGTTTCTAAAGTTGAATCGCCAATATAGCTGAAATGATTCACTTTTGACCCTTTACCGATGTTTGATTTTTTTATTTCTACAAAATTTCCTATTTTCGCATCTTCTGCTAAAATGCTCTCAGGGCGAAGACGTGCATATGGTCCTACTGAACAGTTATTCTCTAGTTTTGCATCATGCAAATGGCTAAAAGAATCTATGGTACAGTTTTTTTCTATTATACAATTTTCTATGTGACAATGCGATGATATAGTACAAGCTGATGATATTTGTGTGTTTCCATATATTTCGCAAGGACCAAAAATATGCACACCTGCTGCAATTTGCACATGGGGCGCTATGCGCACTTGCTCTTTTTGGTGAATGAAAACATTATTAGCTAGATGTTTTTCTATAATCTCTTTTTGTAAAATTTCCTCTGCAAATATAAGCTCTTTAGGAGAATTAATGCCAAGTAGTGCTGCACTTTCTTCACAAACAATACCATCTACTTGCATATTTTTTTGGGCAGCATGCCCAATGAGGTCGGTGATATAATATTCGCCGTTTTTATTTTTATTTTCTAACTGAAAGAGAATATCCTCAAGACATGCCGTTTTTAATAAGTAAATTCCTGCATTTATCTCACCACTTGGTTTTTGGTATATATTTTCATCATAGTCTTTTGCTTCGATAATTGCCTGTAGTTTATTATTTTTTCGCACAACTCGTCCAAATGCTGCTACATCTTTTAGAACAGTTGTGATGAAAGTGATATCTAATTGCGGAAGTTTTTTAAAGGATTCTTCCATGAAAAATTCGAGAATATCTTGCGTAATAAGTGGCGTATCTCCGTTTATTACAAGACAATATTTTGCTTTGCTCCCACGTATTTTATCCCAAGAACACTGCAGAGCATGCCCTGTTCCTAATTGTTCGTTTTGTAAAATAAAATTTTCTGCTGTTTTGTGGGAGAATTTTTTTTCTATATCTTCTGCCTTATGCCCTATTACAGTAAATATATTTTCCTCTGGCAAAAAATGAAGCGCAGAGTAGATATAATCGAGCATAGGGGTGGCTAATAGCTCTTGTAGCACTTTTGGTTTTTCAGAGTGCATACGTGTGCCTTTTCCAGCGGCTAAAATAAGAACGCAAACATCAGCATAATTCATGTGTTTTCCTTTTACTTATATGACAGTAGCCTCTATATCATAAAAAAGAGTTTGATATAGTAAGTATAGAAGCGAGTTTCTTGTATGCTACAAGTGAATTTGTATTATCTTCTTAAAACAAGATTTTTCCGTTTGTAGATAATTTTTTATCTTTGCTATTCTTTATAAGTATTTTTACGGTTTTTAATTCTTCAACAAAGATATTTAAACAAAGACATTTTAACAAAAGTTATTAAAAAAAAACTTTAAAAAAATTCCTTAATAAAGATACAATAATATAAAGGGAATTCTAAAAAAATGCAATTAACAAAAATAATGGGAATATTTTATATGATTTCTGCTGTTAGTTCTATGTAGTAAGTATTGTGAATAATTGTCATTTTTAAATAATCAGTAAGTATTATAGCTTTTTAAAATTAGTTAATTAGGAATAAAAAATTGCTTCTTTTTCTTGCTCTATGCAAAGTATTTTTTTTTTGCTATTCTCTTTATACGCATTTAAGTTTTTTTATATCATTAACCAAAACTTTTAATTCATTTACTGAACTTTTTTATAAAGTATAAAAAATATAACCTGCACGAATTTTTTTGTGCATTTAGATGTATAATAGTTTTAATAATAGCAGCTTAAGCTTATAAATAATAAGCTCGTGTAAAATAATTTGATGGAAGGTTTTATGAAAATACTTATTTTAGGAACTGGTGCTTTTGGAACAGCTTTAGGCTCAAGTTTTGCCTCTAAAGGCTTAAATGTTCTTTTGCTCGGAAGAAAAAAAGAATTAACAGAAGAAATAAATACGCAACATCGTAATTCTAAATATCTCCCAAATGTTTCACTTTCTGCGAAGCTACAAGCAACAACAGATATAGCAGAAGCATTTAAAGGGCGAAAAATAATCATCTCCGCACTTCCCTCACAAAAAACACGTGAAACTCTTGAAAAATATAAGCAGTATCTCGAGCCAAATAGTTATATTGTTTGTGTCAGCAAGGGAATAGAGCAAGAAAGCTTATACTTTATGTCGCAAGTTTTTGAGGAAGTATTAAAAGATATTCCCTTTAAATATGCGATTCTTTCAGGTCCAAGTTTTGCTGCAGAGCTTGCAAAAGAGCTTCCAACCTATGTAGTACTTGCTTCAAAAGAAGAAGAAACAGCATGTTTTTTACAAGAAATACTCAACACGCCTTCTTTAAGAGTATACACAAGCACCGATGTATTAGGCGTTGAACTTGGCGGGGCAGGTAAAAATGTTATAGCACTTGTTGCAGGTTGTAGCGAAGGCTTATCTTACGGATTAAATACGCAGGCTGCAATTATCACACGTGGTCTTGCAGAGCTTGCAAGAATGGGCAAATGCCTGAACGCAAAACAGGAAACTTTTGCGGGCTTATCTGGTTTAGGAGATTTATCACTAACCTGCACAGGCAATCTATCAAGAAACCGCAGTGTAGGCATTCGCTTAGGACAAGGCGAAACTTTAGAGCAAATAATGCAATCGACCCACTCAGTAGCGGAGGGCGTGCATACCTGTTTATCGTTATATCATTTGAGCCTGAAATATGAGGTGGAACTCCCAATGACACGAGAGCTGTACAAGGTTCTTTATGAAAAACAAGAACTTGCTTTAGGACTGCAAAATTTATGGCAGAGAAAACTCCGTCCAGAATAAGGTGTGTTAGCTCGCTTGTATGAGTATAAAATCTCACTCGCAAAAAAAAAATCTTACTGGTGAAAATCTAGCTAACGAAAATCTCACTCGCAAAAAAATCGCTGGCGAAAAGCTAGCTAGCGAAAATCTAGCTAGCTTATAAAAACTCACTCATAAAAAATCTCGTATATAAAAAATGGGACGAGTTAAAAAGTAGATTGAGAAGTATCGGGTAATATTTAAAAAAAATGAGACTTACGAGCAATCATACAATATTCAAAAAACTAGCAGATAAAAACAATAAATAAAAATATAACTATAAAAAATTAAAACTGAAAAGATTAATGAGGGCATATGAAAGAGCAAACAGTATACTTTATTGAAGGTGATGGAATAGGGCAAGAAGTAAGCACAGCTGCACGTATAGTATTAGATAGTGCAGTGGAAAAAGCTTATAAAGGCAGCAAAAAACTTATTTGGAAAGAACTTTTAGCGGGCGAGAAAGCGTTAAAAGAAAAGGGAACGCATCTTCCAGAAGAAACACTCGCAGCCTTAGCGGGCGCAGAAGTTGCGCTAAAAGGACCACTAACAACACCAGTAGGAACAGGTATTCGCAGCCTAAACGTAACTTTACGCCAAGCTTTTGATTTATATGCCTGTATTCGCCCAATTAGATATTATGAAGGCGTAGCTTCACCAGTAAAAGCGCCAGAAAAAATAAACATGGTTATTTTTCGTGAGAATGTAGAAGATGTTTATATGGGTATAGAATGGGCGTCTTGCACACCTGAGGCGAAAAAACTCATAACTTTTATAAAAGAAGAGCTAGGCAAAGAAATTTCAATGGAAGCAGCCATTGGTTTAAAGCCAATGACTCCAAAGGGAAGCACTCGTTTAATAAAAAGTGCAATAGAATATGCGCTAAGAGAAAATCGCCGAAGCGTAACCCTTGTGCATAAGGGAAATATCATGAAATGCACAGAGGGTGCGTTTCGTAATTTAGGTTATGAGCTTGCAGAAAAAAGTTACGCAAGCGAGATTATGACAGAAAAAGAAGCACAAAGTGGAATGAGTAAAAAACTCCTTTTAAATGATAGAATAGCAGATGCTATGTTTCAAGAGGCGCTTATTTATCCTGAAAAATACGATGTGCTTGCAACAAGTAATTTAAACGGCGATTATTTATCAGACGCACTAGCTGCACAAGTTGGCGGGCTAGGACTTGCTCCTGGTGTGAATATGGGCGAAAAACTAGCAATATTTGAGGCAACTCATGGAACTGCTCCGAATATGGTAGGAAAAGATATGGCAAATCCGTGTAGTATTATATTATCGGGCGCGATGCTTTTAAAACATGTAGATATGCCAGATGCTGGCGAGTTGATAGAAAAAGCAGTGGAGCAAGCCATCACAAATAAAACAGTAACGCACGATTTAGCAAGTCAAATGAAAGATGCTAAAAGTCTTTCTTGTTCAGATTTCACAAAAGTTCTGCAGGATTTATTATAATTTAAGAATAACTAAAATAGTTCTTTATTTTCATTTGCAAAAAAACTTTTCAAAAAGAGCATCTTCATGTTTTTCTTTAAGAAAGTGAGATTAGTGCTAGACAAAAGCTAATAAAAATGTCAAAAGAATTCGTTGTAATGATAAAAAATGTTGGAGGAAACCATGTCTCGTCATAAAAAAATCGAAAGAAAAAAAGAACTTGATCGTAAACGCAAACGCCGTTTAGAAGTATTAAAAGCACGTAAACGTGAAGCTATAGCAGCAAAAAAATAGTATTTCTATAGAGGTTATTATGCCAATTTACGAGTATGCATGTTCTGCTTGTAAAACTGTTTTCGAAGAATGGCAAAGCTCCTTTCAAGAACAAGAACAAAAGTGTCCACAATGTGGGCTGCTTTGCAAGCGGTTAATCTCTCAATCGGCTTTTCACCTAAAAGGTAGCGGCTGGTATGTGACAGATTATGCTAATTCGGGAGCAAAAGAAAATCCAAGTGTGGCAGCTGTGCAGGGCGAAACAAGCAGCTCAAGCGGCGAAGCTTCAGCTGTGCAAAGCGGTGCAGGCAGTTTAAGCGCAGACGCTTCAGCTGTGCAAAGCGGCGCAGGCCGTTCAAGTGCAGACGCTTCACCTAAAACAGATGTTGTAAGTGCTGAAAATGTATCTAAAAAGTAGATAACACTCTCACAGATTAGCTTTATTTAAGTATTCTGTTTAAAGGAGAGTGTATGAAATGGTTACTTGCTACTTTTAGTTTAAAGTAAATATTTAGGCGATAGTAAGGTAACTTGTTGTTGCCTTTTTTTTGTTAGGAATTTAAAAAATAGAATGAATTAGTTAGTCTAATTTTTTAAAATAATGAGGCAAGTATGATAGAGCGTTATTCACGTCCTGAAATGACAAGCATTTGGACATTAGAAAATAAATTTCGTGTATGGCTTGAGGTAGAGATCGCTGTTTGTGAAGCGTGGAATAGGCTTGGGCGTGTTCCAGATGAGGCGCTTGCTGAAATAAAAGCAAAGGCAGATTTTGACGTTGAGCGTATTTTAGAAATTGAAGAAAAAACTCGTCATGATGTGATAGCGTTTTTGACCGCAGTGGAAGAAAAAGTGGGCATGAGTTCAAGGTATATTCATCTTGGTTGCACCTCATCAGATATAGTAGATACAGCAAATGGAGTGTTACTTACTCGTGCTGGGAAAATATTATCAGAATCACTTGAGCGATTATTAAAAGCTCTTCATACATTAGCACATGCACATAAGGGGCAAATTTGTATGGGCAGAACGCATGGTATTCATGCAGAGCCAACAACATTTGGTCTTAAAATGGCAGGATTTTATGCAGAATTTATGCGCCATAAAAAACGATTTGAAAATGCTCGTGAGTCTATCCGAGTAGGAAAATTATCTGGCGCTGTTGGAACATTTGCACATCTTAGTCCAGAAATGGAAGAAATAACATGTGAACTTTTAGGGCTTGGAGCAGATCCAATATCCACACAAGTTGTGCAACGAGATAGATATGCTGAATTTTTTACAAGCTTAGCACTTTTAGCTGGTGGTATGGAACGCCTAGGTACTGAGCTTCGTCATTTACAAAGAACAGAAGTGCTTGAGGTTGAAGAAGGTTTTGCAAAAGGACAAAAGGGATCTTCTGCAATGCCACATAAAAAGAATCCAATATCTGCAGAGAACCTTTGCGGACTTGCACGCCTTGTACGTAGTAACTCCCTAGCTGCTATGGAAAACATGGCACTATGGCACGAAAGAGATATAAGTCATTCTTCAGTTGAGCGTGTTATTATGCCAGATTCTACAGTCCTTGTAGATTATATGCTACATAGAATGTCAAATTTAATAGAAAACTTGCAAGTGCGCCCAGATAATATGGAGCGCAACATGCAGTGTTCTTTTGGTTTATACTTTTCTCAGCGCATGCTTGGAGCATTGCTAGAAAAAGGATTAAAACGCCAAGAAGCGTATGAGACCGTGCAAAAAGTGGCACTTCGTTGTTGGGAAGAGCGTGTACAGTTTCCTGATGAAGCACGAAAAGATGCAGCATTAGCAGGATATTTAAGCGAAGAAGATTTCAAAGAAATTTTCGATGTGAATTATTATAAAAAACATGAAGATGCTATATTTAAAAGAGTTTTTATAAATGAATAACGAAGAATTATACGAAAAACGGTTAGCAGAGTTACTTGTAGATTTATCGTACTTAAAACAAGATGTAACATTAAGTAGTGGTAAAAAAAGTGATTATTATTTCGACTGTAAACAAACAGCGCTTAATGCTGAAGGTTGTTTTTTAATAGGACAATTACTCTTTAAGATGCTCCCTAAAGATATATCCGCAGTGGCAGGTATGACACTTGGAGCAGATCCTTTAGTCACAGCTGTAAGTTATGTATCGTACACAAAAGAATCACCAGTGCCAGCAATAATCATTCGCAAAGAAGCCAAAGGGCATGGAACGGGTGCCTATTTAGAAGGTGTAAAAAATATTGCAGAAAATACTCGTGTAGTGCTTTTAGAAGATGTAGTAACAACAGGTGGAACAACCATAATAGCCGCAAAGCGCTTACGTGATGCCGGTTTTATTGTTGATACTGTGCTTACAATACTTGATAGAGAAGAAGGCGGGGCAGAAGTTCTTAAAGCAGCTGGTTTGTCTCTTCAATCAATATTTACCAGAAAAAAATTATTTGAGTTAGTAGGTTAATAATGGCTGGAAATGTAAAAAGATATATTACTATCATATTAGCTAGTTATGTAGTTTTTAGTACATCTTTTGCTTTTGCATGGACGTTTGAGCTGAGTAGTCAAAAACTTAGTCCTAAAGAATTTATTCGTGTAAGTAAAATCAATCAGGAATTATTTTTGCATAGAGGCGATGGAACTCCTTTTTCTTTTCCATCAACAACAGGGCAAGTTGTTGGAGATAAAATTACTGAGGGAGATTTAAAAACTCCAGAGGGTGTATATTTTATTATAGAAAAAATTCCCTACCGAGTAGATTTTGCGCTCTATGGTGATATTGCTTATCCGCTTAATTATCCTAATCCAGTAGATAGGCTTGAAGGAAAAACAGGACACGGTATCTGGATTCATGGTAGAGGGAAAGAATTTTTGCTAAACGATACAGAAGGATGTGTCGCGTTAAAAAATCCAAATATAACAGCAATGTCTGCATATTTAAAGAATCGTCTGCCAGTACTTATAGGTAAAAAAATAGATATAGCAAGTGATGAAAATGAAGCACTCAAAGTGCAACAAACTGAACTATATACAGAAATAGAGAAATTTGTTTATGACTGGGCTAATTCTTGGAGTACAAAATCAGATAGTTTTTTTGATTTTTACGATAAAAAAAGTTTTGAGAAAACAAGTGGGATTGGCTTTACAGATTTCAAAGAGAATAAAAAGCGACTTTTTTCGCTCTATAATTGGATAGAAGTAGCTCCGTTAAATATTCAAATACTCCCAGCAAAAAATTATTATGTGGTTTGGTTCGATCAATTTTACCGAACAGGTGAGTTTGAGTCTGTAGTACATAAGCGTTTATATTTAAAACGAGATGATACAGGGGCTTTAAAGATAGTAGGTAGGGAAATGCTAGAAGCGCCCGATCTTGAACCTCTTCGTGAGAATCTTTTAGCGATGCAGAAAGATGATATAATAGCATTTGTAGATAAGTGGTTTGCTAGCTGGAGAAATACAGATATAGTAGCATACACAGAGTTTTATGCAGATAATGCAAAACAAGCTAATCTACGTGGCAAGGCTACAATAAAAGCAAAGAAACAAAAACTATGGAAAGAAAAGGGTGTAGTAAAACTTACACATAAAGATATAGAAGTATTCTTGACTAATAATGGATATCGTGTTGAGCTAATTCAAGAGTTTGAGGATGGTTCTGGGTATAAAGATGTGGGTAGGAAAAGTTTATTGTTAATCCCGTCTAATAAAAGCTTTAAAATACAAGAAGAGTATTGGAGAAGTTTGTGAGCAAGAAAAAATATAGTTTTGTTTTAATGAACGATATCGGCTGGTATAAGAGCTATCGTTTTCGTCCTCGAATTTTAATTTATATAGGTAGCATATTAGCTCTTTTTTTATGTTTCGTTGTTTGGACATTTTACTGGAATACGGCTCAATATATAAAATATGAAGAAGCTCAAAATAGTTTAATTATACTTGAAAAACGAGTGCTTGAGCAAAGAACAGAATTAGAACGCTTATCTAATGTGAAACTATTTGCACAAGACAATAAAGTCGATAAAAATATACAGGAACCATTAACAGCACTCAGTTTACCAAAAATATTTGAAAAAATAGATTTAGGTGTTGCTGATGTAGGAAATTTAAAAACAAATTTTGTTGAAAATAGCCTTAATTTTTCTTTTGATCTGAAAAATTTAACAGAAACAGCATTATCAGGAGCCGCAGAGCTTAATATTTATTTAGCAGATGCAAGTTTAAAAGAATTGGGTGTACAAGGAAATAATTTAGATTTTTTTATTCAACGATTTAAGCGAATAACAGGAATATTCTTGTTGCCAAATGGCATATCATATAAAGATATTTTTGCTTTGCAGTTACTTATAAAAGATGAGAAGGGAAAGGTATTGTTCAGTGAGGTTTATCCTCTTTATACTCTTACAAACTAGCATTTTACTTTCTAGTTCAATCGTATTTGCTACAACTCAAGTTGAAAATTACGAGCTTTTCTCTGGTACACAATATCCTTTATCTATCTATGTTTTGACTGGCGAAGCTAAAGGTCCTACAATATTTATACAAGGTGGAATACAGGGCGATGAGCAAGCTGGTTTTATAAGTGCTCAAATACTCAGTAGGTCAAAAATAGCTAATGGGCGGTTAATAATTATCCCACGAGCAAATATTCCTTCTATTCATATGCTCAGACGGCAAATATTTGTGGATATGAACAGACGGTTCGATAAAGATTATAATAAATATTATGAAGATAGACTTGTCCGTGGTGTTAAATTTTTTCTAAAACAAGCGGATGCACTTATTCATTTACATGAAGGTAGCGGTTTTCACTCTCCAACATATGTCAACAAACTACGAAATCCTAACAGATATGGTCAATCTATTATAATAGATGCTTTAGAATACGATAAGATACCTCTAGGTAAAGTAGCTAACCAAGCTTTAGCAAATGTGAATAGCACAATTGCAAATCCTAATTACCATTTCACGCTTTTTAATATGAAGACATTCCAGAAGAACTCTGAGCATGCTGAGCAAACCAAATCTATGACTGGTTATGCAGTGAATAAACTTGGTATTCCTGCTTATGCAGTAGAAGTAAGTAAAGATATTGTTCAATTAGGTTGGAAGGTGCATCAGCAATTAAAACTGGTAAAAGAACTTCTTACACTCCATGGTATAGAGATAGAAATTCCTGTTGTAACAGAAAAAGAAATTGAAACGTATAATTATCAGTATGGTAAGCTATTAGTAAACGGTCAAGCCGTCAAAAATGGTTCCATAATATCAGTATCTGAAGGTATAGCGCTTAATATTAAATCCGAAGAAAGTACGTCTAAATTATCAAAAGAATTTTTACCAGCAATATCGATTTTTAACTCCAAAAGAACGGGCGTGAATCTGCTTACAAATAAATCTTTAGTTTTAAATGATTTAGGTACGCTAAATTTATATGCAGATGGAAAAAAAGTAGCAAGTTATCCTGTAAAAACAAAAACTCGCATAGAAAAAAAACCAGTTTATAGTGGTGCCGTATTTTTAGGGCAAATTAACAGCGAGGGTTTTGAAGTACAAGCAGGAGAAGTAGTACAGGCAGTAGCGGGCGATAAATTTTTTCTTGAAGGGGTTCATGGAAGTTCGTTTAATGAAATTTTAAATTTAAAAGGTTTTGTAGCAATACCTTGGGATAATACAGGTCAGGATATAGGCTGGGAAATTATTTTAGATCCAGATAATTTTATGAAACGCTATGAATTAGGGAAAAAAAATAATCCAGTAAAGCGCTATAGAATAGTGAGAGAAACAGAAACTTGCAAGCGAGTAGAATTTTATTTAGACATAGCACCACGAGAAATTTATGGCTTGCGAGTACTCAATAAGAAAAAGAAAATCTCTTATGTTTTACCGTGGGAAGCAGACTCAGATTTGCGTCTTCCAAAAGGGGATTATGAGCTGCAAGGTATTTGGTCAAATGGTGAGAAAGATTTAGTAGTACTCACAACAGATACTAAACCAGTAGCAGTAGGGCAGAGCTTTTCTATAAAAGATGAAAAGCTAAAGTTAACCGCGCGGCATAAAAATACTTTCGCACCAATTGGTAGCATAGTTCTGCGTTCGAAATAATGTTTAGTTGAAAGAGTATTTTAGTCTGGTTTGTGTTTATTTCTAAGAAAAATGAAATAGTTTTTTGCAAAAGGAGCAGATGATGCTTGATTTAAAATATGTCCGCACTCACATAGAAGAGGTCAAAGAATCTTTAGAAAAGCGTCATTCTTCATTGTCGTTAGATATTTTTTTAGAATTAGATGAGAGGCGGCGTAAGCTTCTTTTTGAGCTAGAAACACTCCAAGCAAAAAGAAATCTTGTATCTCCTGAAATAGCTAAAAAAAAGAAATCAGGCGAAGATACAACAGATATAATGGCAGAGATGAGTATTATTTCTGAGCGAGTAAAGGTGCTTAATGCAGAAGTTTCGGCTGTTGAAAAGGAAGAAGAAGACTGGCTTTTATCTGTACCAAATATGCCGCACGAATCAGTACCTTATGGTAAGAGTGAAGAAGATAATCGCATAGAACGTTATGTGGGGGAAAAGCCTTCATTTTCTTTTAGTCCTAAAGAGCATTTTGAACTCGCCGCTGATAAATTAGACTTTGAACGAGCAGCAAAAATAACAGGCGCACGGTTTGTATTATACAGAAAAGAACTTGCTCGTTTAGAGCGAGCATTAGCAAATTTTATGCTCGATGTGCATGCGAGCGAACATGGTTATGAGGAAGTAATACCTCCGTATATAGTAAATAGAGCAAGCCTAATAGGCACAGGTAATCTTCCTAAATTTGCAGATGATCTTTTTAAATTAGAAAATTGGGATTATTTTTTAATTCCAACAGCAGAAGTGCCAGTTACAAATATTTACCGAGATGAAACCATCGCAGAAGAAATGCTCCCTCTAGCTTTTTGTGCATTAACTCCTTGTTTTCGTTCAGAAGCCGGTAGTTATGGACGAGACACAAAAGGATTAATTCGTCAGCATCAATTTCATAAAGTAGAAATGGTTCGTTTTTCTCATCCAGATAACTCATTTGAGCAATTAGAACTTATGATAAGCCATGCAGAAAATATTTTAAAAAAATTAGGACTGCATTACCGAGTAATAACACTCTGCACAGGAGACATGGGCTTTTCTGCACGTAAAACTTACGATATAGAAGTCTGGCTACCAGGGCAGGATAAATATAGAGAAATATCCTCTTGTTCAAATACAGGAGATTTTCAAGCACGCCGTGCAAATATTCGGGTAGCAGTAAAAGGCGAGAAAAAGAAACTCTTCGCTCATACCTTAAATGGCTCAGGCTTAGCAGTAGGGCGTGCTCTTGTTGCAATACTCGAGAATTATCAGCAGGCGGATGGTTCTATTATAATTCCAGAAGTGCTGCAAAGTTATATGCGAGGTCTTAAAAAGATAGAAAAAGACTAGAGATATAGTTTTGCATAGTTTATAAAATGCTATAAAGACCCTTATATACTATATGAGGGTCTAATTTATAAGGGATATTTGATTTATAAAGATTGATTATCGATAAGTGTTATGTTAAGTTATCAAAACTTCTTAGCAAGTATAAAGGGAATAAACATTGGATAAAAAACATAGTTTTGGATTTGTAGCGTTAGTTGGTGCCCCAAATGCGGGTAAGTCTACTCTTATGAATAAGTATTTAGGAGAGAAAGTAGCAATAGTATCACCTAAACCACAAACAACAAGAAATCAAATAACAGGCATACTTACACAAGAAGATGCACAGATAGTTTTTTTTGATACACCAGGAATACATGGTGTGCCAGGACGAATGAATAGATTTTTAATAAGTGAAGCAAATAAAGCACTCTCTGCTGCAGATGTTGTTGTGCTTTTAGTAGATGCAAGTCTACCAATGGTAAAATTACAAAAAGAATTCATAGCAGTAAAACGAGTCTTACAAAATAGTCATCAGCCATTTTTTATAGCGCTTAATAAAATCGATAAAGTAAAAGAAAAAGAAAAATTACTCCCGCTTATGGAATGGTTAGCAGAAGTGTTTCCTCAGGCGAGTATCGTGCCTCTTTCTGCATTAACAGGTAAGGGTAAAGATGTTTTACTTGAAGAAGTAATAACACATCTGCCAGAAAAAGAAGCAGAGTTTCCAGCCGACCAATTATCAACAGTACCACTTCGTTTTATGGCATCAGAAGTAATTCGAGAAAAATTATTCATGCAATTACAACAAGAGCTTCCTTATAGCACAGCAGTTGAGATAGAGCAGTGGCAAGAAGATGACACAATAGTTCATATCGACGCAGTAATTTATACTGGACGGCAAAGCCATAAGGGTATGATAATAGGAAAACAGGGCGCATTATTAAAAAAAATAGGAACTTCATCACGAGTGGAGTTAGAAGATTTAGTAGAAAAACGAATAATGCTTAAACTTTGGGTAAAAGTAAAAGAAAATTGGACAGAAGATGTTAATTTCTTACGCTCATTAGGATTAGGATAAGGTTCGTGAGGACTCCGAGTGAGCATATTTATAAAGAAAATTTTTTATTAAAATATCCTCAAGAACTAGTGAGTGTAGAGCTTGATAGTTATTGGAACTCGTCTCTTATTTATGCGAGAGATATAATAGAAACTCTTCCAAAATTTTCAATATTTTCAATAAAGAAAAAAATAGACAGTTTCTTTTTTATCTCATCATATTTAGAGAAAAAAATAGCATTTGGTGAAATAGGATATGAAGAAGCACTTTTAGTGCTTGATATTCTTTGTTTTTGCTCCAAAAAAGCAAAAGTGAGCATAGATACATTTAATCAGCTGGCAAATGAAGATTTATTATCGCCCAAAAAGATGTTTCAGCGTGAAGGCGGTAATTTTGCTGTGTATTATGCACGCATGCAAATAGCAACTTTTGCAGCAGATACAGTACTTAATTTCTGGGACGATTTAGATGCAGATATGACAGATATTGCAGATACTGTAGATGACAGAGTGAATATAGGAAAAAATATAGAAGTATAGCTATAGATAATGGGCCAAATACTTAAAAAGTGTAGCATAAATACTTAAAAAAAAAGTGTAAGGAATATAATCTGTATATGGGTTTTATAGCATGAGACCATAACATAATACCATAATAAACAGCACCAAGCATGCAAAAATTACTATACGAGAGAGCAAGTACGATAGAGTTCGTAGCAAGAAGTTGCTAATAATCTCAGATAGAATAAGTGCTAAGAAAAATAATAGAGCAAATATAAGCTAAGTCTTTAAAATAGATAAGAGCATTTTTAATTGAAAAAACTTAGAATAGCTTAGTAAAATAAATTTTATTTAAAATAACTGGGTACAGTAATATATAGCTTAAAAGTAAGGGCAAAATAGCATAATAACTGAAGAAAGGGGAAATAGTTATGGCAAAAGGGAAAGAATATTTAACTCATAAAGATTTATCTGATTTAGTGGGTATATCAGAAACTTCTATAAAAAGTTATCGCAAGAAATTTTCTAGCTTTATTCCAGTATTATCAAATGGTAAACCGCTACGTTTCCCTCTTGAAGCAGGGGATATTTGCTGTCAGATACGTTCTTTTTTCCTATCAGGTTTTTCTGTTTTAGAAATAGAGGAAAAACTAAAAGAATTATATCCTGAACGTGCGCAAATTTTTGAGCAAAAGAAAAAAGAAGTGAAAGTGAGTACTCAAAATAATGATGCAGTGCTCGAGAATATAGCTAAGCAAGTATCGCAAATAACAGTACAATTTGGGATTTTTCGCTCGAATATTGAGCATAGAATTGCAGGACTTGCAAAAGATTTACAAAGTTTACAAATACAACAAAGTACCGAGAAAGTAGCTACCGCAGAGATAAGAAAAGAAAATCCTTTAGAGGGATATAGAGCAACAGATGAAAATAATATTGTAAGTGCCGCACAGATATATTTAGATTTACCTGTTGCCTGTCGAGATTTAAAAGGTGAATATATTTCTTTTACAAAACCAACAAGTTTTGGCGATTTTGTAGAAATATTACGCAGAAATTTTCCTGACAGTGTGCGTTGGGAAAAAAGAGAAAATACGAATATCCCAGTGTATATCTTTTTTGAGCGAGAAAGAGAATACCGATTGTTTTTTAAAGATGTAAAAGGTGAAAAAAATAATATTGTAATACTGCATAATGTAGCGGTAAATACAGAACTTTTTTCATCGGAAGAAGTACTTAATTTCTTTCTTAGAATACAAAAAATAAGCATCTAGTACTGTAAATTTAGGAAGTAATAAGTGATAAATTCAGTATTTAGCTGTAAACATGCCGATGATGTTCTTCGTGCGGTAAAAGATCATGAAATAGCCTTCATTCAGTTATGGTTTGTAGATATTCTCGGTTCTTTAAAGAGTTTTCAAATAACTCCTGTAGAGCTTGAAAGAGTGCTTGAGCAGGGTATTGGTTTTGATGCATCTTCAATAGATGGATTTGCACGAATAGATGATGCAGATATGCTTGCAATTCCAGATGTTTCAACCTTTCAGGTATGTGCTTGGCGTCCGAGTGAGCGCCCAGTGGCTCGCATGTTTTGTACTATTGAGCAAATGGATGGAAGTGGGTATACAGCCGATTCTCGAGGAATACTACAAAAAACGCTATCTAAGATAGCAGAAAAAGGCTTAAGTTTTATGGTAGCACCAGAACTTGAGTTTTTTCTTTTTCAAGACGATAAAGATGCGGTTCCACTTGATATGGGTGGATATTTTGATGTAGCTCCAAGAGATATGGGTAATAATGTTCGCCGTGATATAATATTTTCGCTAGAGCGCATGGGAATAGGAGTTGAATATAGTCATCACGAAGCAGCTCCCTCACAGCATGAGATAGACCTACACTGTGCAGAAGCACTTGTTATGGCTGATGCCCTTATGACAAGTCGTGTAATCATAAAAGAAGCCGCAAGATGCGCTAACTGTTACGCAAGTTTTATGCCTAAGCCGCTTTTTGGTGAAAAAGGTTCAAGTTTGCATCTTCATCAGTCTCTCTTTAAAAATGGTAAAAATTTATTTTATGATGCAAATGATGAATATAAACTCAGCGCTGATGGTAAAAAATATATAGCAGGTATTATTCATTATAGTCCTGAATATATGTGTATAACAAATCAGTGGATAAATTCATATAAACGTTTAGTTTCAGGTTTTGATGTACCCTTACAAGCAACTTGGGCAAAAAAAGATCCTTCAGCACTTGTGCGAGTACCTTCTCGCTTATCTAAAAAAGATCCGCAAACATTTATTGAGTTTCGAGCAGGGGACCCAGCGCTCAATCCATATTTAAGTTTTGCAATACTTCTTAGTGCTGGCTTAAAAGGAATAGAAGAAAATATGTCTTTGCCAGAGGCGCTAGAAAAAGCATCTAATAGAGACTCGTATACTTTTTTACCCGATAATTTATCAGAGGCAGTATCACTTTTTTCAGAAAGTGAGTTTATGAAAGAGGTTTTTGGCAAAGATTTACATGAGAAAATTTGTAAAAATAAAAGACAAGAATGGGACGAATATAGACGGCATATTACAAGCTTTGAACTTCGTCGCTACTTGCCAATATTATAAAATAGCGCATAAAATATTTTAGAGGGATATCATCTAAGTATTTTTTTTCTTGACAAGAATAAATTTTTACGTAATTTTAAAGTCTATGAAAAGAACAATAAACTATATGAACACACAAGCTATATGCTTTTGGTGGCTCTTGTAAAAGAGCCCTGTTATGTCTATTGTTTTTTAAATAAATAAAACAATACAAATAAACTGCGGCAGTATTCTGTAGCAGTTTATTTTTTTTTGCTGTTCTGAGTATTGCTTACAAAAAAGGAGCGACTGGAAATGGAAAAAAATACAGTAGGTTTTTTCGGCAAACATGGCGGACAATTTGTATCAGATGAATTAAAAAAAGTACTCAACGAATTATTCTCAGCATACGAAGAGGCAAAAAAAGATCCTCAATTTGCAAAAGATTACCAATACTACACGCAAAAATACAGCGGGCGTCCAACGCCAATTTATTACTGCGAGAATCTATCAAATCACCTAAACGGCGCAAAAATATATCTTAAACGTGAAGACTTAAACCATCTAGGCGCGCATAAAATTAATAATACCATCGGGCAAATGCTTCTAGCTAAACGCATGGGAAAAAAACGAGTAATAGCAGAAACAGGAGCAGGGCAGCACGGCGTAGCAACAGCTGCAACAGCTGCAATGCTTGGAATGGAATGTATAATTATAATGGGTGAGGTAGATATTAAACGTCAGGAACTCAATGTATTCCGCATGGAAATGATGGGCGCAAAAGTAGTACCTGCAAAATCTGGTCAAAGAACATTAAAAGAGGCAGTAGACGAAGCCTTAGCCTTATGGGTGCAAGAAGCAGATGATACTTTTTATGTATTAGGAAGCGCATTAGGTCCACATCCATACCCACAAATAGTTCGAGATTTTCAATCAATAATCGGAACAGAAGCAAGAGCACAGATGCAAAAAGAATACGCAAAACTTCCAAACCATGTTATAGCATGTGTTGGTGGTGGCTCTAATGCAATAGGAATATTTTCAGGATTTATAGAAGATAAAGAGGTTAATTTGATAGGTGTTGAGCCAGCTGGAAGAGGTTTAACTCTTGGAGATCATGCCGCAAGCCTCAGCTTTGGTAAAGAGTCCATCTTGCATGGTTTTGCCTCTTATGTGCTTTTAGATGAGCAAGGAGAGGTCGCTCCAGTATATTCAATTTCTGCAGGACTAGATTATCCAAGTGTTGGTCCTGAGCATAGTTATTTAAAAGATATAGGTCGTGCTCAGTACGAAACAGCGAGCGATGTTGAATCTTTAGATGCATTTTTTCTTTTAAGTGAAAAAGAAGGAATTATTCCAGCACTGGAATCTGCTCATGCTCTCGCATATGCTGTAAAACTTGCACCGACATTATCAAAAGATGAGAGCATATTGATTAATTTATCAGGCAGAGGAGATAAAGATATAGCTCAAATTAAAGAGATGCTCGAAAACGGTGAATATATAAGAAAAGAATAAAGAACATGAGAACATTGAGATATTAAAGGACTCTTACAATATCAGTATGTGATGAAAGAGCAAAATATGCGAAATATCAGAAGACAATAGAAGAAAGAGAAAAAAGAAAATAAAAAACTGGAATATGAGATTTTAAAAGTCCTAAAATTGAAAATCGTAAAAAATAAACAGAAAGATAGCGAAAGTTAAAAAGTTGAAAAAGAAAAATCTTAATAACTGAGGATTTAAAAGAAACCCTATAATATACTAAAGAACAGCTAAACAATTCTTTAGTATATTATAGGCACAAATTTTGAATAATAAACAGCAGTGGGTATTTTATACCGAGAAATTAATATTCATCTGGGTGAACTGTAAGAACAGGACAAACCGCACCTCGAACAACTTTCTCAGTGACTGAACCAAAAAGAAGTCTATTAAGCCCTTTTTTTGATTGTGTAGCAATAACAATAAGATCAATAGCTTCCTTTTCTGCAAAGCCAAGTATTTCTTCTGCTGGGTATCCTATGAGTACAGTACAATCAACATCCCCATTAGGAAAATTTTTCCTAACGAATTTTTTGAGAGTTTTAGCAGTATCGTCCTCGTCTTCGCCGACAAAGTCACTAATTGCGCCACTTGGGATATGAAAACCAATATGGTTAGTGTCAGATTCAACATAAACACAGGAAATTTTTGCCCCACAAGAGTGTGCTAAATCCGTCGCATACTCTACAACAAAAGCATTATCGATACTTAAATCTATAGGGCAGAGAATTTTTTTAATTTTTGACATAATAATATTCCTTCTTTGTTTAAACTGGAATAAGTAGAGCATACTTCAATTATAAACACAATAGATTATTTTCTATGGACAAAAAATATGAAGAAAGTTATATAAAAAGAGAATAAAAAATAAAAAATACAATATTTGGAATGCATCTTGCTATAACTATTCACATACAGAGGAGAGTTTCTTATGAAAATAACAAACGACGCAATGGAAGGGATTCTTCCTAAAGAAAAAGAGAAAGTACAAACTGCAAGCACAACAGGTGTAAATTTTGACGAAATATTTCATGATAAATTAGCAGATATTCCTGCACATGAAAAAACTGGTCAAGTTTCAGCTAACCCACTTGCAGAGCTGTCTCAATTTGGTTTGGTAGAATCTGCAGATGCAGCAGCTGCTGTGGCAAAAATAGATACAGAGGAAGAAGCCGTGTCAGGAGTAGAAAACTTGTTAGCATCTTTTGATGCATATGCAAAACAACTGGAAGGTAACGATTTAAAAGGCGCTTGGAAAACTCTTGAAGGGGTAAGTACAGACGCTGGTGCCTTACAAAACTGGGAAGGAATGAAAAAACTCCCAGCTTTAGAAGAAATCATTAACGAAATAAACACTCTAAGTGCAACAGAACGCGTACGTTTTAATCGTGGAGATTATTTTTAATTAGATAGAACAGTTTCCTCCAAAAATAATGTTCTATTTATTTTCCCTTAGAAATATTCTTTTAAGTAAGTGTGGTAGCTTATATTTTTAATTCTGTTGTGAAAAATGCCCTTACATTCTAAAAAAATGTAGGGGTTCTTTTTTTGTCAAAATAAAAGAGCTAAAGAGAAAACTACTATTTTTATAGCACGTATTAAGTACTAGGAGGAGCATTATAATATATAAATACTCAAGTATGACGATTTGCACTTGCATAGAAATTTATATCTTTGTATAAATTAAGATTGCTATACATTCTCTATGAAAATATTTACACAATACCCGTGCAGGGAACAATTATTTGCATACTGGCTTATAGCGTAATCATATCTATTCTAAATGCTTATGAAGGTAAAAACCATGAAAAATTGTTTGCAAATGGATTTATTTGGGAAAAATTTTATACTTTGCGAAAAAGCACTGGCATTTTTATTAGAAGATACTTTTTTACCAATTTTAACGGTTAAACGGAAAACTATCTCACAAAAAGCATCTCTTGAAGTAATTTTTCAACTAGCAGAAAGTATTCCTTTTGCGATATTTTTAAGCGCTTTAGAAAAAAAACTAGCAGATAAAAAAGAACAGATGTTCAAAGAATTTGACGTGAGCGTTTCTTTTACAGAAAATAAACAAGATAGTTATGAAAATGATTTTGTTTTGACAGTTTTTAGTCAAAAAAAAGAAATCCTAGCATTTTATAATCTTGTTCTTTTTTTGCAAGAGCAAAATCTTCAAGTAGAAAAAATAGATATTTTCTCTGCAGATAATTATTTTTCGCCCAAAAAATTAAATATATCTGCAAAACTTGAAAGTACTCAGTCCAAAGAGTATGAAACTAATACAGCAAATTATACAAGTGAAAATATACAAAATCTTTTTTTGCAAGAAGATATATCCTGCCAGCAATATTTTCTTTCTGGTGAATTAGCAGATTTAGACTATTTTTTAATGCTCCTTAAAATGCACGAAAAATCTTGGCAGCTAGAATTAGATATAATGCCAACCTCGTTATATAAAACACCAAAGAGTCTTTTTTGTTTTGACATGGACTCAACACTTATTAAAGCAGAGGTTATCGATGAGTTAGCAAAAGCGTATAATAAAGGTGATGAAGTTTCAAAAATAACAGCAAGGGCAATGGCTGGTGAGCTTGATTTTAATAAGAGTTTTACACACAGGCTATCACTTTTAGCAGGTTTAGAAGAGAGTGTTTTAGTAGATATAGCAGAAAATTTAGAGCTTATGGACGGCGCAGAGATACTTTTTAAAAATTTGCACGCACTTGGGCATAAAACAGCAATTTTATCTGGTGGCTTTGATTATTTTGCAGAGTATATACAAAAGAAATTAAATATTGATTATGTTTTTTCAAATAAACTTGCAATCGAGAACGGTAAATTGACAGGAAAAGTTGCAGGTGAAATAATAAATGCTGAGGCAAAAGCACGAATACTACAAGAACTTGCAAAAAAGGAAGGGCTTTCTTTAGAGCAAGTAGTTGCAGTGGGTGATGGAGCAAATGATTTACCAATGTTATCTCTCGCAGGTATTGGCATAGCATTTCATGCTAAAGAAAAAGTCAAAAAAGCAGCAAAACATAGTTTTAATATAGTTGGTTTAGATGCTATTTTATATTTGCTCGGCGAAAGAGTGATAGATAAAGAATAATGATAAATATTTAGTATTATTTATGTAAATAGTTCACATTATCTGTACAATAACAGAATATCTGTAATCGTCGCTAAGCTAGCAAGATAAAAATATAAAATGATACTAAGCAATATAAAAGAAATTGTGTGGCTGAAGCACTGAAATAATAAAATACTGAGATAATAAAATAGTAAAATACAAAAATATTAAAATTTTTAAATCCAGAAACCCTGAAATATTAAATATTAGATATTTAAACTCTAAAATACGAATAAAATGAGTCCTTATGGAAAAAATTCTTTTGCATGTTTGTTGTGGTCCTTGCGCCATAGCCTGTGTAGAATCCTTGTTAGCACAAAATTACACGGTTACAGGTATTTTTTATAATCCAAATATCCATCCATTATCTGAGTATTTAAAACGAAGAGACGGTGCGGTGGAAGTTTTTAAGCGGTTTAACTGCGAGCTTCAAATAGAAGATATGGCGTATAAACCACAAGATTTTTTTCATAGAGTGCATAATAAGGAGCAAGACCGGTGTGCTTGTTGTTATGATATGCGTTTTGAGTATCTTGCAGAAAAAGCAAAAGAGCAGGAATATAAGATTTTTACAAGCACTCTTTTTTATAGCAAATATCAAAATCATGAGCTGATGAATATTTCTGCGCATGGGCATGCCAAATCACAAGGTATTCGATTTTTAGAGCATGATTTTCGTCCTCTTTGGGAGCACGGTATAGCACTCTCGAAAGAATGGGAAATATACAGGCAAAATTATTGTGGCTGTTTGTACAGTGAATTTGAACGCCATGCTAAAAAATTAAAAAAGATACAAAATTAAAAAAAAGCCATTTGATTTATAAAAATTAGAAATCTTAAACGAGGCGCTAGCTTAAAAATATGAGCTAAGCTGAAAACCTTGGGCTATAAATTAACTTGAAAGAGTGTGCCAGAAATTGAATTAAAATATATAATTAAATTAAAAATTTAAAAGCAAACTAAGCAGATATAATAAGATTAAAAATATTTAGACTAATAAGCAAATTTAAAATCTTGTATCTGAAATCAAATTAAAATGTTTAGAGTACTAATCAAATCAAAAAAACATAATGAGTAAAAATAATGGCAATTTATAATAATTCACCAGAAGTGCAGACACTTTTTTCAGCGCCGGTAAAAGTCAAGGAAGGAAAAAATGGACTGCTACTGTACATTCATATTCCGTTTTGTAAGCAAAAATGCAACTATTGCTCTTTTTTTTCGCAAGTTGTTTCCGCTAAGTACTATACACTGTATATAGACACACTTTGCAAAGAAATATCTCTTTGGGGGGAGCGCTTAGAGCGCCCACTGGTAGAAACAATATTTTTTGGAGGTGGTACTCCAAGTTTACTCGATTTAGGGCAAATGGAGCGAATACTAACGCAAATATCATACTCTTTCTCCCTTGCTACTAAAAAAGAAATAAGTATGGAAGTAAATCCTGAATCTGCTCAAAATAAAATGTATTATAGGGGACTGCATTCACTCGGTATAAATAGAATTTCTTTTGGTGTGCAAACTTTTTCTGCAAGTATGTTACAAGTTTTAGGGCGCTTGCACACAGTAGAGCAAGTAGTGCACGCCTACGAGAGCGCACGCTCAGCAGGATATAATAATATTTCCATAGATTTAATGATGGGACTACCAGGACAAAAACTCAGAGACTGGCTCTATGATATAGATCAAGTATTTACTTTAAATCCAGAACATGTTTCTGCATATGGCTTAACTATTGAGAAAGATACACCATTTGAAAAGATGCTCGAGCATGGGAAAATAATTATGCCAAAAGAGCGAGAGCAATCGCAGATGTTTTTGCATGGGATACAAAGATTAGAAGAATATGGTTATATACAATATGAAATTTCTAATTTTGCAAAAATAGGCAAGCATTGCCAGCATAATAGTGGCTACTGGGCGGGTAGAGATTATTTAGGACTCGGTGCATCTGCTGTATCGACAATTGGGAAAAGACGCTTTCGAGCTCCAAGTGATATAGGCGCATATGCAACTGCTGTGGAGAATAATACTATTGGCGAAAATTTTGAAATACTTACAAAAGAAGCGCAAGATAAAGAATGGGCAATGCTTCATATGCGAACTGTAAAAGGGCTTTCACTTTTAGAATATGAAAAAAGAATGGGTAAAAAACTTTTGGAAGAAAAGGATAAATTTATACAAGGGCTTTATGGTAAAAATTTTATTCGTGTTATTAATAAACATCTGTGCCTAACAAAAAAGGGCATGCTTGTGAGTAATAGTATTATTGAGAGTCTTTTTTTCTAAGATATATAGAGAAATATTTTTAAATCTCTCTCTCTCTCTCTCTCTTTATCTTCTTTGTTTATCTTTCTTGTTTATCTTCTTTGTTTTTTATTTGTTCATATCTATCTTACTATTTAACTAACTAATCCTGCTATTTTTATAATGTCTTGCGACTACTTTTTTTCGTGTACCTTGTGCATCTCTTATACATTTTGAATCTTTTTTCTCAGGTGTTTATTTATGAGTAAAAAAATAATTCGGTGTACTTATCTTTACATATCACACACATTTTTTCTGATGTATTTTATGCGTCTCTATAAAAATTTTTTGTTTTATGAGGTTAAAAATAAAGAGTATATATTATTACAGTATGGGCGCAAGTAGTCGAGCAATACGTACCATGAGTTTGAAAAAAATATTTCTTTCGGTGTATTCTTCAGCTCTAACAAGGCGACTGAGTGTGAAATCTTTTTCGAGCATTTGCTCTGTTTTTTGAGCAAAATCTTTTCCTAAAATAATTGCTGTTAGTTCAAAATTGAGCCTGAAAGAACGGTTATCTAGATTTGCAGAGCCAATAAAAGAGCAATCATCATCCACAAGCATTACTTTTTGATGCATAAATCCTGTTTTATATCTATAAATTTTTACGCCTGTTGAGATTGTTTCGTTTAAATATGCAAAGGAAGAAGCGTATACTAATTTATGATCGATATTATCTGGTAGGAGTATTCGTACATCAACACCTTTTAGCGCTGCAAGTTGCAGAGCAGAGACTATTGCAGAATCTGGTATAAAATAAGGACTTGCAATCCATACTCGTTTTTTTGCCTGCGTAATTGCGTCTATAAAAAAGAGATTACATGTTTCTAAGTCATCTGCTGGGCTGGAAGGGAGAATGAGCGCAGATGCCGAGTCGGTGTTTTCATAATTACTAGGCAGTGGAAGTGAGAGTAGTTTTTTTGTTGCCCAGTGCCAATCTTCTGTAAAACTTATTTGTGCGTTTAAAACACTTGGACCTGTTAGACTTACAAATGTATCTCGCCACTGTGTGAATTTTTTTCCTTTTCCTAAATATTCTACGCCAACATTTGCGCCACCTATATAGGCAGTATGCCCATCTATGAGTACTAATTTTCGGTGGTTTCTAAAATTTGTTTGAATAAGATTATTTTTCTTTGTGCTTGAAAAGAAAGGGAAAAACTCAATCCCATTCTCTGTGAGTGTGTCTCTAAAATTTCTAATAAGCGCATAACTTCCTACTGCGTCGTAGAGAAAATATACTTTAACTCCACGCTTTCTTGCTTGAATGAGCGCTTTTGCTAGTGCTTTTCCAAGTTTATCATGCCTAATGATGAAAAATTCAAGCAGTATAGAATGTTCTGCATTTTTAATCCCTTTAAAAATAGCTCTAAAAATTTCAACGCCATCAATAAGCAAAGTGGCTTTATTTTCAAAAGTAAAAGGCATTTTTGCGAGCGCTGCAAATATGGTATATTTTTGAGGATAAACAGTTTGCTTGGTGGTTGTTTTTATTGTTTGATATTGTTTTGCTGCAAGCTCATAAATGGTTTTACTATGTCTTTTACGCAGATGTTTATAGCCTGAAAAACGTCTACGCCCAAAAATAAAAAAAAGAGGAATACCGAAAACGGGCAAAAAACTAAGAACCATAAGCCAAGCAATGGTGCCTTGTGATGTTCTTGTGTGCATAATAGCGTAGTACATGCAGTAAATATAAAGAAGGGTATAGATAAAAATGAAAGCTGGATGTAGGATAAAAGAGAAAATAAAACTCATGTTTTGCCCTTGTGTAAAGTCTAGATATTTATATAAGAATGTATTTACTCGGAAAAACGAGAGTTTAAAATATATGCACAGAGTTTATACTCTTTTTATAGGTTAGTTTTGTAGAAAGCACCATAAACAGGCACTCTGTTTTCTATATTGTATCTTTTATTTACAAAAATATGAGCAAATAGACTCTTTATTTTATATGCTAGCTGATTTTTCTTTTGCATGAAGCAGACAAGCAAATAGAAGTTCTCTTTTTATATAATAGTTTATTTTTTGCAGAAATAGGAGCAAATAAGCGCTCTATTTTATATATTTGCTTTTATTTATAGAAATATAAGCAAATAGAAGCGCTCTTTTTGTATAGTAGCTTACTTTTTGCAGAAATACGGGCAAATATAAGCAAATAGAAGCTACTTTCTCATAAGCTAAATTACTATTATAAATATATTTCTTAGGAGAAAATAATGTAACACTTTCTATTGAACAGTAAAGTTTAAGGCGTCATTTTGTATAGATATAATTACTGTCTGTTCTGGTTTTAATTCTCCTGCAACTATCATTTTTGCTAAATTTGTCTCGATGTTATTTTGTAGATAACGTTTTATTGGTCGTGCTCCATATGCAGGCTCGTAAGAATTTTCTGCGATAAATGCGAGAGCAGTTTTATCTATTATGAGTATTATTTTTTGCTCATCTAGTCTTTTTTGTGTGTCCTCTAAAAGAAGCGTGATTATTTTTTCGAGTTCCTTTTTTCCAAGAGGATGAAAAAGAATAGTCTCATCAATTCTATTTAGAAATTCTGGTCTAAAAGAATCTTTGAGCATTTCGAGCACTTTTTCTTTTGTGCCCTCTTTAAAGGTGCTATCTTCTTGTATCCCATCTAGCATATACATGGCGCCAATATTTGAGGTCATGGCAATTATGGTATTTTTAAAGTTCACAGTGCGCCCTTTGCTATCTGTTAAGCGCCCGTCATCAAGAATTTGCAAGAGCACATTAAAAACATCAGGGTGCGCTTTTTCAATCTCATCAAAAAGAATAACCGCATATGGTTTTCTTCTTACTGCTTCTGTTAACTGCCCGCCCTCATCATAACCAATATATCCAGGAGGCGCTCCTATTAAGCGTGCGACTGTATGTTTTTCCATGTACTCGCTCATATCTAAACGGATACTATTTTCTTCTGTATCAAAAAGAATTTCTGCTAGCGCTTTGCAGAGTTCAGTTTTCCCAACCCCTGTTGGCCCTAGAAAAAGAAACGAACCTATTGGTCTTTTAGGATCTTTTAGTCCTGCTCTGGCTCGAATAACAGCATTTGAAACTGCTGTGACTGCACTATCTTGTCCTATCACTCGTTTATGCAACTCATCTTCTAAATGCATAAGTTTTTCTCGCTCACCTTCTAGTAAGCGACTTACAGGAATACCAGTCCAGTGAGCTATTATATGTGCTATATCATCACTTGTTACTTCTTCTCGTAAAAGACTTCTGCCAGTTTTATTTTTGTTTTTCTCACTGAGCTTTTTTTGCAGTTCGTGCAGTACAGAATATTCTAACTCTGCGGCTTTATTATAATCGAGCTTTCTTTTTGCCTCTTCTATTTCAAAGCGTGTTGTTTCTATCTGTTGCTTGAGGGTTCTTTCTTCTTCTATGCTATTTTTTTCTTTTTCCCACTGTGTGAGCAAACTTACTTGTTCTTTTTTGAGTTTATTTAAATCGAGTTCAAGTTTTTGTAGTCTGTCGTGTGATGCGCCATCTACTTCTCTTTTGAGCGCTTCTCGTTCTATTTCAAGCTTTAAAACTTGTCGATTTATTGTATCGAGCTCTTCTGGATGAGAGTCTATTTCTGTACGAATGAGCGCTGCGGCCTCATCTATTAAATCTATTGCCTTATCGGGAAGTTGCCTGTCACTTATGTATCTGTGTGAAAGTGTTGCTGCTTCTACAATAGATGAGTCACTTATGCGCACCCCATGATGTACCTCAAAGCGTTCTTTTAAGCCCCTAAGAATTGATATGGTATCTTCTACTGTTGGCTCATCTGCTAGAACTGGCTGAAAGCGTCTTTCAAGGGCTGGGTCTTTTTCTATATAGGTTCTATATTCACTTGTTGTGGTTGCACCTATACAGTGCAGTTCTCCTCGTGCAAGCATTGGTTTTAGTAAGTTGCCTGCGTCCATTGCGCCATCGCTTTTTCCTGCTCCTACTATGGTATGAATTTCATCTATAAAAAGTATTATTTCGCCATTTGAGCTGCTCACTTCTTTGAGTACTGCTTTTAAGCGTTCTTCAAATTCTCCACGGTATTTTGCGCCCGCTATGAGCGAGCCCATATCGAGTGAGAATATTTTTTTATTTTTTAATCCCTCTGGCACATCTTCGTTTACTATACGCTGTGCGAGCCCTTCAACTATGGCTGTTTTTCCGACCCCTGCTTCACCAATTATTATAGGATTATTTTTTGTGCGCCTTGAAAGTATACGAATGACTCTGCGTATTTCTTCATCTCGCCCGATTACTGGGTCTATTATTCCTTTGCGAGCATCAGCTACAAGGTCTCTGCTATATTTTTCTAAAGCCTCGTAACTTGCTTCTGGATTATCTGAGCTTACTTTTTGGTTGCCTCTTAGCTTTGTAAGAGCTTGTAAAATTTTATTTTTATCGAGCTTAAAAAGTGTATTCACTCGCCCAATGGGGGAATTTGCAGATTCTTCACTTGCGCTTAAAAAAAGATGCTCTACGCTTGTAAAATCATCGTGCATTTGTTTTGTTATATCTTCTGCACGTACAAGGAATGTATTTGCCCGTTTTGTTACCGCAATTTGGTCAAATGCGGCACCATGTCCGCTTATGCTTGGAACTTTTTTGAGCTCTTTGTCTATTTCTTCTGTATATTTTTTTTTGTCCACAGAACATTTTTCAAGAATACGTGGAACAAGCCCCTCTTCTTGTTCGAGGAGGGCTATAATAACATGCTCAACATCGACTTGCTGGTGCCCACGACGTATGGCTTCGCTTTGCGCAGAAAGAAGTGCTTCTCGTGTTTTTGTTGTTAATTTTTCAGGATTCATTGTGTAAATCTTCCTTTATATAATATATTTGCTTTATGTAATTTAATTACTTTTAATCACGTGCTTTAAAAGTTGAAATATTAGCAAGTTTTTCCCATAGTTCTTGTTCTTTTTTTGAGAGTTCTTTAGGATTTTTTATTATGATACGAACAAACTGATCGCCTTTTTTAGTGTCTTTTCCAAGTCCGTGTTCTTTTACGCGGAGTTTCATGCCACTATTTATACCTTTTGGGATATTCATTTCAAGTTCTTTATCGAGTGTTGGAATACTTACTTTTACTCCAAGCACTGCTTCCCATGGGGCTAAATGAAGATCATAAATAATATTTTGCTCTTCCACACTAAAAAGAGCATGTTTTGCAAAGGCTATTTTTAGATAAAGGTCGCCGTTTTCGCCACCATTTTTACTATGAGTTCCTTGACCTTGCAGGCGAATTTTTTGTCCATTTAAAATACCTTGCGGAATTGTAACCTCAAGAGTTTTAGGAACAAGGCGTGAGTAACCATTATCATCAGCTAGTTTTGTTTGTATGGTGACTTCTTTTTTTTGCCCATGGTAAGCTTCTTCTAAACTAATATTTAGAAGCACCTCTATATCACTGCCTTTTTTTGGCTGTGCTTGTTGAGAAAATCCTCCAAAATCGTCAAAGTCAGCACCACCACCGCCACCTTGTCCACCAAAGAAAGATTGAAAGAAATCGCTAAAATCTGCACCACCAGCTTGCCCACCACCAAAAGGACTGCCGCCACCATAGCCTCCGCCACCTCTGCCACCAAAGGGGTTGCCTCGAGATTGTTGCTGTTGGTCCCAGTTAGGGCCTAGAGTATCGTACATTTTACGCTTTTCAGGATCTTTTAGTACTTCATAAGCCTCGTTTGCTTCACGAAATTTGCTCTCGGCTATTTTGTCATCTGGATTTAAGTCTGGATGATATTTTTTTGCTATTTTTTTAAAAGCTTTTGATATTTCTTCTTGGCTTGATGATTTTGAAACATTCAGTACTTTATAATAATCTTTATAGTCCATGGGTATCCTTCTATAGAAAATGCGTTATCTAATTAAGTAAAAAGTATTATCAAATTGTCAATAAAACAAGCATATTTATTTATAATATAATTTTTTTTTAAGGACATATATAAGAAAGTATGGTAAGGTTTTAGATAAAATACAATTATAATAACAGTCTATGCTCTTTTCTTATATTTAGCATATTCTATTTAATTATAAAAGGGAGAAAAGCATGAATGATTTACAGGCATTAACAGCGCAAGAAGTGCATGAGCGTTTAGTTAAAGGGGATATTTTTTTAGTAGATGTGCGTACGGAAGAAGAAAGAAACCAAGCTTTTATAAAAGAGAGCGCTTTCTTGCCGTTAGAGATGGTGTCGCAGGAGCAGTTGGGCAACTACACAATAGCAGATAAGCAACTTGTATTTTATTGCAGAAGTGCGATGAGATCAAAAAATGTGGCAGAGAAAATTGTTCAGTACCAAGGGAAAGATGTTGCTTACATGCTTGGTGGAATAAGCCAGTGGCAACAGGACGGCTACGAGCTAGAAACTAACGTAAATGGCATAAGTGTTCAGGGAAAATTAAAAATCATGACGGGCGGTATGCTTGTGCTTGCATCGGTACTTGCTTGGCAAATTTCGCCTTGGTGGCTTTTACTTAGTACAGCGATTGGTCTGCGGATGGCTCTGTCTGGTATGAGTGGTGCTTGTTTTCGTAAGGGATGTGCTAAAAAATAATGCTCGTAAAATAGTCTAAAGAGCTATTTTATCTAGATTATTTTTATCTGGGCTATTTTTTGAGGCTCTCTTTCTTTAAAACTTTGCTTTTTATAAAGATTTTTCATGTAAATATTTTACTATGACGACTTTTCAATTTTATTATTTATTAATTTTATTGCTAAGTGAGCTATTCTTTATAGACAGGGTAAAAAAGAAGAAGTATTCTCTCTTTTCAAATTAAAACATTTTGTTTGATTGGAGGTAATATATGTTTCTATGGCAGGTATGCGCAGTTCTTATTGCATTAGGTCTTTCTATCTGGGCGTTCTTTTTTCCACCACGTGGTATCATGTGGAAAATTTTACGCACTCTTGTAGCATGGCTTATACCATATGCATATATAACACTCTCTTTAATTGCATTTTTTACTCAAGATGCTTGGGTGAGTATTATCTTTTTAGTACAAGCTCTTACTATGTATTTATTTTTTATTCGCACGGCTCCATCGCCTGAAAAATTGCTTGAAGAAGCAGAGTAATTTTAATTGTATTAAATATAAAGGTCTTCTTAAATAGTATCTAGTATTTATACGAAGTATAGAACTTTATACTGTTTAAGAAGACCTTTTTTTATCAGTTTTTATTAAGCGAGCGTGATGAGTTTATTTATTTTAAAATTGTAATTTATTTAACTGGTTATTGTTTAGTTCCGCATCTGTTTTTTTGCTAAAAGTGAGTAGTGTTTTTCCAAAATCATTTTCAAAAGTAATATTCCATATACCACCTGAACCAAAGCTATTTTGCATTTCAAGCTCTATACCTTGGCGGATGAAAAATCGTATTGTATTTTCCTCGCAGGCATTCAGATTTTTTACAATCTCTGGCACAAGTCCGCAAACTACATGGTTTAAGTCTATAATTCCCGCAATTTTTATATCTATCATATTCTCATTCCTTAAATACCTTTCTATACATATTTTAGTATTTTTAATACTTATGTATAATTAAGTTTAATATTTATGTTTGTATTTTAGTTTCTAATTTTTGCGCACAATTAATTTCTCATACCTGTTCGTATTTTGAGTTCTAATTTTTGCATATAAATAATTAATTTTAAATATCTGCATATAAGTGCTTTAGTTTTATAGCTAATTCTTTTATTTTTTGAATATTTATTTTTATTTTCCAATACAGAAGGAATCAAAAATAGCATTTAAGATATCTTCTGAGGAAATTTCGCCTGTTATTTCTGCAAAGAGTGTACAGACAGTTTCAAGGCGCACTCCGAGTAAATCGTAAGGGATAGACATTTTTGCGTCAATAATGAGCATTTCAAGTTCTTCTTGCGCTTTTTTTAATACAGTTGCTTGTCGAAGATTTGGAACGCTTGTGTCAGGGTCTGGCATTTTATGTTCTTTTAAGAGAATTTCTTGTATTTTTTTAGAAAGCGCATCAATATTATCGCCAAATTTTGCTGCAATTTCTATGGTTTGAAAAGATTTTTTCTCAAAAAATTCTTTATGCTTGTGCTTAGAGCTTAAATCAGATTTATTCAGTACAATAAGTGTTTTTTTAGGATCTAAACTATCAAGTGTGCCTATAATATCTTTATGAATTTCTTCTGTGTTATCAAGTAAGAAAAGTACTAAATCAGCCTCGCTTGCAAGCTCTTTTGCATGCCCTATGCCCGTTTTTTCAACAATATCTGTGGTGTCTCGTAGTCCTGCGGTGTCTGTTATACGAACAAGTAGTCCGTCTAGATTAAGAGTTTCTTCAAGATAATCTCTTGTTGTTCCAGCAATATCTGTAACTATTGCTCGCTCTTTGCCTAAAAGGGCGTTTAGTAAGCTCGATTTACCTGCATTTACTCTGCCTAAAAGTACACACAAAGTGCCTTCTCTCCACGCTTTTGTGCGCTCAATACCTATTAGTAATTTTTGTATTTCATCATAGACATTTTGAGTGGTTGTGAGTAGCTCTTCTGTGGACAAACATTCGAGTTCTTCTTCTGGAAAATCTACTGCAATGCACATTTGTATACGTAAATTTTCTAAAAGGGCACGTAGAGTTTGGATTTTTTGCCCAAGAACGCCAGAGCGCTTAATTTGTGCTAGCTGTGCGGCTTCTTTTGAGGGAGCGTGAATAATCTCTGCTACTGCTTCTGCTTGTGTTAAATCTATTTTATCATTTAAAAAAGCTCGCAGGGTAAATTCACCTTTTTTTGCAAGCCTTGCTCCTAATTTTATTACTTCTTCTAAGATACTTGTAAGGAGTGCCTGTCCGCCATGGCAGTGTAGTTCTATAATATCCTCACCAGTAACAGAATTTTCTTTTGGCATATAGGCGAGTAATATATCATCTAACAGAGTTTTTTTATCATCAAAAATATACCCGTAATGTAGCGTGTAGGGTTTAAATTTCTGAATATTTTTTTCACTTTTAAATATTTTTTCTGCGATAAAAAGGCTTTTGTCTCCACTTATGCGAATAACCCCAAGTCCACCATCACCTTTTGGTGTGGCAATGGCTGTAATTGTATCTGTATGCTCGCTTATATTCACATTTAATCCTTTAAAAAAACTGTTTATTCCTTGTAGTTTATAGCGAAATGATATAAATGTCATGTAAATTAATCTAATTTTTTTATAATTTTTTATAGAGATGTTTTAATGGGAATCATAAAAATGCAAACGCTAACAATCGTAATCTGTACCTATAATCGCAGTTTCTTTTTAGAGAAATGCTTAGAATCTTTACTGCGTCAAACAGTATCTCTTGATACATTTAATGTTCTCATAATTGATAATAACTCTACCGATGATACGCAAGAAATGGCAGAATCTTTTCAAGATAAATTTCCACATTTCGAGATAATATTTGAGCCTAACCAGGGCTTAAGTTATGCAAAAAATACAGGCGCGGCAAAAGCGAGTACAGATTGGGTTGCTTTTCTTGATGATGATGGTGAGGCGCATAGTAATTGGGTTGAAAAAATATTTGAGACCATAGCAAAAAATGAATATGATGCTTTTGGCGGAATTTATTTAGCTCTATATAGATTCCGTGAAAGGCCTAAGTGGTTCTTGCAATCATGGGATAGTTCGGCTGGCGGTTATGTTGGAGGTAATGCAGTATTTTTGCGCGCAGCAGTTATTGCTGCTGGAGGGTTTCCCACTGATAAAGGAATGGTTGGAAATAAAATTGCATATGGAGAAGAAACTGTTTTATTCTTAAATTTACAGAAACAAGGTAAAAGAATTGGTATGGTTCATGATTTAATTGTAGATCATCATACGCAGTTATATAAATATAGTTTATGGTGGTCAATAAAGAGCTCTTATCGTTCTGCTCGCGATAGTTTTTCTATTTTTAAAATTAAATCATTGCACACATTTAGCCGTTTATTTTTTGGATTAATATATAAAATATTAGTGCTCCCATTTACAGTTTTATACAGATTCGCTTTTAGGAAAGAATATTTTTGGCAAAATGCGGTCTTAGATTGTTGTAGACCAATAGCATCTATTTTAGGAAGCATGGTGGGCTTTTTAAAAATGAAGGGGAAAAAAAATACTGAGAAATGAGGATAATTTTTTGTGTGTTTTAAAATATATATCCCAGATAACAAGCTCTATATTAGAAAAGAGTACTCAGTATTTAGTTTATGCAATATGTCGTTTTATTATGCCATATTGTTGTGCCGTATAGTTATGCAGTATAATAGTATCGTTTCATTTTTATATAATTGTACTAAGCAGAAAATATCTTGCGTAAAGAAATAGGGTGAGTGCGAAAAAAGTAGCATATAGAGAAAATAGAGCACCTAAAATAGAGCAAAGCAATTGTTTATCTAAGAAATAACTCAAGTAAAATATATATGATAAGAGCGAAAGCTCTTTTTTTTTGGCATATAAATTGCTTTATTATAAAAAAAGGCTAAAATATATAAAATTTATCTGTACTATTTATATTAACTATAAGTTTTGATATTATCTAATATGCCTTTAGATAGCTACAGTGCTCAAGTAAAGAGATAAGAAGTGTAAAAAAAATCTTGCTGAGTAATTTTTTTAAATAGAGAGTGTCAAATAAACATGAGCATAATAGCATATAATTTTAAGTAAACAAATAATAAGCAAATAGTACATAATAAGTAAAGTAAACATGAACTACTAACAAACATATATTTTTTAGAAGCAAGTATGTTTAAGTTTATGAAAAGTAAAAGTAATTTAGCTAAAACAAAAAATAGTTTAGCTTATGATAATTCTAAATATGAGATTTATTTGATATAAGTATTAAAGAATAAAAAAGAGAATTTAAGTAAAGGGAAATATGAAAATTTTACATCTAAATACCTACGAAAATATGGGAGGAGCAGCACTTGCTGCCAATAGATTACATAAGGCACTTCAAAGTGTGGGTGCAGATTCGCACATGGGTGTTGCTGTAAGACAAACAGAAGATGCAAGTGTTCATAGTCTTTTAGATGATAGCGGTATAGATGAGTTTTATTTAAATAATAGAAAAATAAATGGTTTTTTAGCTGAAGAATATCCTTCTAAGCTCACAAGTATAAAATTTTCACCACAAGTGTGGCATAGCAGTATTTACCGAAAAATTAATGAACTGAAGCCAGATATTATTCATATGCACTGGATAGTAGATGAATTTATTCCAACATCTGCACTGCGTGGGATTAATGCACCAGTAGTTTGGACGCTACACGATACATGGGCATTTACAGGTGGTTGTCATTATTTTGGAAAATGTAATAAATTTAAAAAAGAATGCGGCGCTTGTTTTGTGCTAAATAGTAACAAAGAGCAAGATATATCGTATATGTCTTTTAAACAAAAAGAAAAAGTGTACACTAAAATACAACCTACAATTGTGACACTCAGTAAACGATTTAAGGAAAATGTTTTAGAAAGCACTCTACTTGGCTCGTGCACAGTGAAGCATTTGCCAAATTGTGTAAATACAGACTTGTTTTCACATGACACTATTGTTCGCAAAAAATTTCGAGAGACACTTAATATTGCAGAAGATACTCGAGTTATTCTTTTTGGAGCAGATGGGGCTATGCAAGATTTACGCAAAGGTCCGGATTTACTTGCGCAGGCATTAGAAAAACTAAAGGGTCTGGGTGAGGAGAATATCGTCTGCTTAGTTTTTGGTTCAAAGGAAGGAGAGCAGTTAACGTTTCCAACATATTATTTGGGAAGGGTATCTCAAGATGATTTACCAATAGTTTATAGTAGTGCAGACATGTTTATCTGCCCATCACGAGAAGATAATCTTCCAAATACCATAATGGAATCCTTATCTTGCGCAACTCCTGTAGTTGGCTTTGATGTTGGTGGCATACCAGATATGGTAGAGCATTTAGTCTCAGGTTATATTGCAAAAGCAGAAGATGTAGAGGATTTAGCAAAAGGTATGCAATATGTTTTAGCAGATGAAGACCGAAGAAAAAAAATGAGATTAGCTGCAAGAAAAACAGTAGAAGATAGATATAGTATGGCAGTAGTTGCAAAAGAGTATCTCGCTTTATACGAGGAAGTCTTGCAGAACAAAAAGAAAGCATAAAGGCTTTCTAAAAATAAAAATTGGACAGAATACTATGTAATATAGAGTACGAGTATAACACAGAGTACGAGTATAATAAGGTAGACAAGTAGCATGTTATTTACAATAATCACAGCAACATATAATGCTTGCGAAAATATATCTTTTCTTTATGAATCGCTAAAAAGCCAGACCTATCAGAATTTTGAGTGGATAATTCAGGATGGCGCTTCAAGTGATAATACGCTAGAGTTTATAGACTCTTATAAAGGCACATTGGATATAAGTTTAGAAAGTAAAAAAGATACAGGTATTTATGATGCGTGGAATAGTGCAATTAAAAGAATAAAAGGTGAGTGGGTAATTTTTTTAGGTGCTGATGATATTCTTTTAAACAAGACATCACTTGAAAAATTAGCCCTGTTTATAAAATATAATGAGCAGGAAAAAAATATAACTGAAGAGACTATTTATGTGGCATCAAGTATGCTTCTAGCAGGAATATGTTATGAGCCAGATAAACATTACCTACAGAAAATGAAAAAGATGATACCTTTTCCATATCCAGCACTGTTACATAGCGCAAAACTTTTTAAAAAGTATAACTATGATAGTGGTTTTAGAGTGGCAGGTGATTATGATTTTTTAATACGCACAATATCTAGTGGGAATATAGTTTTTTATCCTCGAGTTCTTTGTAAAATGGGTGATAATGGAATAAGTAATACTCGTGAGAATGCACTTTTAATAGCAAAAGAAACATACGCTTTAATTAATAAATATTTTGGCGAAAAAATAGCAGCCCCTGCGTATAAGCATATGCTTTGTCTTGAAATTTTAGCAGCTAAAAAAGAAAAAGAAAGTAATATTTGTATTTAGCACAGCAAG
>CAMQUX010000002.1 GCA_947037905.1 uncultured Desulfovibrionaceae bacterium
CCAAAAATTTTACAAGACTAGACTCGCTAAAAGATTTTTGAGTGAAAGCCTTTTCGATAAGTTCTCGTCTTTTTTCTAAGCTAACACAAAGCTTAGGGGAGTCTGTATCTATTTGATAAGAGAAATTATTCAAATCTTGCCAGAGCCGAAATAATAAAGAACTGATAGCATCTTTTGGGGCACGTCTTATTAAAAAAGCATTTTTATTTATATTTTGTGTAAGTGTCTCGCAGTCATTTTCTAGCTCACAAGCAGCAACTTTTTCTTCAAAGCTTGGGAGTCCTTTGCGATAAAGAAAAATATCAAAAAGTTTTTGTGTAAACTCATCTGTAATAAGTGTATTTCCAAATTCTTTTTGTCTTTTTAAAATAAGCGAGAGTTCTTTTTCGTTTAAATCTTGTTTTATTAAATGAGTATAGCTGCCAAGTTTATTGCGGATATTTTTATCTGTATTTCCATAATTAACAACCATGAACTCTGCAATTGTACGCATTTTACTCTCTGTAAAAGCCTCTTCAATAACTTGCATATCTTTATTTGCTTTTGTGAGTTCTTTATCCTCAGTATTATTTAATTCCTTTTTAGAGGACTTAAATCCACGTGCTTTCGATATATGATAAATAATTTTTGAAATTTCGTTATTGCTAAGAGCTCTATCGAGCGCCTGCACTCGTAGTTGCCAGAGATTTTCTATGGACGGATTTTGCACTTCTGCAAAGTCGCTAATAAACCCAAAATCTTGTAGTAGTTGCGCGGTTTTTTTTAGGCGCGAAACTCGTCTAAATAAACGCCTGCGTGCAAGACGTGCGTCACGTCTTGGTTTAGCTAAAGATTCTCCAGTTTTAGGGTTTTCAGCTGCATCGAAAATACGCACTCCAGCATCGACAATTCTTTCTTGTTCTATGTTAATACACGCCCAGCCAATAGAGTCTGTGCCTAAATCGAGTCCTAGAATATAAGGAAGCTTTTGCATAAGATATCCTATAAATAAAGTACAAAAATATAAATAAAGTAGAAATAAAATATAAATAAGAAAAATATTTTAAAATTATAGCTTGAAAGATATATAAAAACAATATATTAATAGAGAACCTAAAATAAGTCGATTCCATAGTAAGATTCATTATGAATCGCAATTTGCCCTTAAAATGTAATGTTTAAAGGGCACTTTTTTTATTAGAAATTCCATACTAAAATATACTATTGATGGTATTTTAGTATGGATTTCTATATTGCACTACCGTTTTATTGTAGATAATTCAGAAATAAGAGTAAGATAAATCATAGATATTAGAAAATAAATTAAATTATTATATTTTTTTAAATCTTAATGGTTAATTTTTTATAAAGTAAAATAAGAATATACCGATAAATAAAGAACAGGGAAGTATAATTTAAAGTAAATTTTTTAAAACTCTTTCTTCAGTCTTATCAAAGAGAAATTTTAGAAGTGAGTTATATTTAAACTTGAAGTTATACGTATAGAATGATGAAATTAGCAGAAAATTTAATAGGAATTTTTTGTATTATATTACTTAAAAGGGGGGAGTTATGAGTTCATATACAATTGATGGTGTTCAAAGAGCTTTAGTAGAAAATGATACACGAGCATTTGGCGAGTCTAAGTCTGTGCAGCAAACGCCAGCCGAGAAAATCGCAGCCGAAAAAATTGCCGCCGAGAAAGCAGCTAAAGAAAAATCGACCGCAAAACAAGTGCAAGAAGATAAGGTAACTATTTCAAACGAAGGAATGGCGGCTCTTAATGGTCAATTTGGCGAAATTAAAGAGGCAAAAGCATATCAAGAAAAAGGTGGAACAGAAGGTTTCACTGAGCTTCAAGAAAAGCAAATAAAAGAACTTGAAGAAAAAATAACTGAGAAAGAAGAAGAAATGGGCGAGTATTCCGGAAGCGATAGCCCAGAGTCTAAAGCTAAATTAGATCTCTTGCAAAAAGAGTTACAAATGCTACAGAATCAGCTTGCTACAGTCTTAGATCCTGAAGAATAAGAAGATTATAGCAAAATAAAGCTTCTAAGAACTTATACTCATGTTTAAGCCTAAAAGCATAATAAGAGCAGCTTGTAAAAAGAAAATTAAATAAGTACTAATAAAAAAGTCAGATACATTTGCAAAATAGCAAATATGTCTGACTTTTTTTATAAGCGCCCAATAGCCCAATAGCCCAATAGCCCAATAGCTAGAAAAGTAACAATTTAATTGGAAAGACTAAGAACCTAAGGGATAGAAAATTAAAAAAGTAGCAGACAGAAAATTAATAGTGCCGCGCGCAGAGCCATCACGATTAGAGAGCAAGATAGTAGAAAAGCAATGAGTCAAGGCTAGAAAAAGTATACTTACTTTCCTGTGGCGAAAAATAATATCCGCGCTTAAAAAAGAATATATTAAACATGCAAAAAATAATAATTAAAATGTATATGCAAGTTGAATTTTACCACTTGTACCTTCACGTACCCCAGCATAAGCTTCTACTGCAAAATCTGCTGAAAGTCCTATTGCGTCGATAGTAATAGTGATACCTAGCTCAAAAATACCTGTGCTGCCTGCAAGGCTAGGTATGCCTGCTGTTATGCCGTAAACAGAATATTTTGCATCACCATTAAATTCGTACTCCCATGCTGCACCAATATAAGGCTTAACGTATCCTAGTAAATCATAACTATAGCGAGCACCAAGGCGTGTGCGATGCGAATTGATGGCATCAAAGTTAAAAAGGTCTCCTGCAATAGCAGCTGAATCGCCATTTTGATGCGTCCAGAAATATTTACCGTAAATATCGATACCATTATTATCGGTGATATCTAAAAGATAGCCAAGAGCAAGATGTGTCCCATAATACACAGTATCTGTGAAATAGTTAATATCTCGTCCACGAAAGGCAGCATACTCAAAGCTTGTTTGATGAATCTCATTTAAACCAACACGTAAAGAAACATCAGTATACAGTTTAGACCTGTAATTAAAACGAGCAAATAATCCTGCGCCATAATAATCGCCATCGGCATAAGAATTCACAGTATGGGTGCTGAATATATTTTGGGTATCAATATTTGCCTGCCCATATTCAAGAAAGACACCAAATAGTAAATCATTATTGGGTGATAAATTTGAGTTTTTTGCAAGACCTGTCACAAGTGAGAAACCATCAATATCCGCATATGAGCCTGTTGTGTACCGTGATTTACCACCATTAAAAGCACCAAAAGCAGCCCAAGGAGCTCGTTTAGGTGTTTGTCTGGACTCTTGTATAGAATTTGCAGATACCTGTCTATACACCTGTTTAGAACTTGCCTGTGTAACTGTTTGGGCGTTATCGATAGCTGCTCCACTCATGAGATTTGCTGCTTGGTTAAGAAATGCAACAGAGGCAGCTTGTGATTCTGCTGGTACCTTTGCTTGTGCCTGTGTGGAAGTATTAACTACACGAATTTTTAATGCAGTGGCGCTCATAATAGCTTTGGTATCATAGAGAATAGATATGCCTTGTCGCAACTGAATGGTATCATTTATATTTACAAAGTTACCGCTAATAATGCCGCTCATCAAGTTAATTTCCGCACCAAGAGCTAGGGTATTTAAACCTTGAGCACCGGTATTTGAAATATCTGAGACAGCACCAAGAGCAAGGGTAGCATTGGTGCCAAGCTCGATATTTTTTGCGGTGAGCATGGGGGTTGTTTGGTCAAAATTAGGGGTGAAAATATATTTTTCAAAGTTGCTTACTGTTGCAGTACCACCCAAAAGGGTTACTGTAGCTTTATTTAGATGTAAAATATTGCCCGTGCGAAAATCACTATCATAAATAGCCGTCGTATTGGTGCAGGAACCAGCAAGGTTTGAAGCAGCACCAGCAGAAGCATTGAGGGAAAGATTTCCAGAAATATTTATAGTATTATTTATAAAAGTAAAAGAGCCATTACCAATTGCCTGTGCACCATAGATATTTACATCACCAGTTGTAGAAGAGAGTATATTGTCGCCACTGATGGAAATAGTATTATCTGCAGCGGTTGTGGTATGGATAAAACTATTAGTAAAGCTTCCAACAATACTTACATTGCTAGAGCCAGAACTGAACGTATTGTTGCCTGTAATGGAAATAGAATTGCTAGTAAACTTATAAATTTCATCATTAAAGTTAGACTTTCCTTTTGCGGCATAGATATTTACAGCACCATTTATAGAAGAGAAAGTATTATTACCGTCAATTAAGATATGGTTATTAGCGGCAAAATACTTGACATCAGAAAGTCCTTCGGTTGCAATAATGTTTATGTCGCCAGAAGTAGAACTTATTCTATTATTACCAGTAATCAAAACTCTATTCCTAGTGAGATTACTGCTTCCAGGTAGCGTGGAATTAGCCGAAGCGCCATAAATACTTACGCCGCCAGAAGTAGAACTTATTGTATTATAGCCAGTAATAGAAAGCAGATTATCAGTAAGGTTTAGAGTACCTCTAGTAGCTTCTGCATGGGCTCCATAGATAACTATAGATTCTTTAGCAGTGAATGTATTTTTACCACTAATAGAAACAGTATTGTTTGTGAGGGTATGTTGATCTGTAGTGATACTTTGCGCATACGCTCCAGAGATTAATAGGCTAGGAGTACTAGCGGACATATCAGTAAGAGCTGTGAATGTATTATTTCCAGTAATAGAAACCGTATTGCCTATGAGGGTATGGTTTCCTTTCTCAGTGGCGGTTGCATAGGCGCCGTACATAGTTATAGTAGAATTAGTAGGCATATTAGTGGAAGCAGTGAATGTATTATTACCATCAATAAAAAGTGTATTATTAGTGAGAGTATGGTTTCCTGTGGTGCTATTTTCTGCATAAGCCCCAAAAATTAATAGACTGTTATTAGCAGTAATTTTATTAGTACCAGTAATGGAAAGTAGATTATCTATATCTGTATGGTTTGCTATGCCAGTGCCAGTAGTATTTGAAGTTCTTGCATAGGCAGCAGCTAGGGTTATTTGCCCCATAGCTATTATATTAGTATTACTATCAATGGATAAGATATTGCCAGTGAGGTTATGCCCTCCGCTTTCTCCAGCAGCAGCACTTGCTCCAAAGAGTCCTATATTGCTAGAAGCATTTAGTGATGCATTAGAGATGAAAAGTTTATTGCCTGTAAGGCCATGTATTCCTATGGTACCAGCTTTTGCGTATGCTCCAAAAAGGAATATAGCGTCCGCGGTGGAGAGAATTGTATCAGCGATGGAGAGAGTATTATTTATAAGGATATGATTTCCTGCTCCCGAAACACTCGCGTAAGCACCATACTGACGTATACTTGCTCGTGGACTGCTTGCTCTATAGGGTGTGCTATTAAATATATGCAGGTCATTTTCCGCAAGCATTGTACTATTGTAAGTAGTGTAATCAAATAAGGAGAGGGGATTATTATCTAGTGAAAATATGGCAGTGCTTGCTGAATTTTTAGCAGTGGTATCTGTTTTAATATTATAATTATATGCAAAAGCTATGTTACTTTCGCCCGTTAAGTAAATAATGCTACTGGTAATAAGTAAAATAGCCATAAGTGCACTACAAAAGTTGTTCAGGGTAGAATAGTTTTGTATGAGCTTTGTGTTGCAATGAGCCAAATTAGCAAGAGTATTTTGTGCCTGCATTTTCTCAATTCCTATTAAAAAATAGATGACTTATATATTAATTATATTGGTATAGTTTATAACATTAGCGATTATTATGATGTCAGTACATATATTCGGTTTTTATATTATAATGCATTAAAAAATATTTCAAAATAGGATATTTTTTTAAAACTTTCTTGTGTGAGTTTCTAAATTGTGTGGAATAGCAATTAAGGGAATATTTTTTTACAATAGTATAGATAGTGGGATTCCTGCGGTTCATGGTAGAATAGTTTGTACAATTTTACTGTAGCTCATGCTATTTTTTTAATAAGAAGTCCTTTGTTTTTAAATAATAGATAAAAATATTCCAGCTAAACATATTATTTACTGTTAGCTGGAATATTTTAAGAAAGTTTTTATACTTCATTTATATCTATTTGTATTTACGATTAATTTTCTATTAGATAATATCCTTATTTATTCTTCTATTAAGTATTTTTTTTATTTCATCAAGCATTTATATTTCTCCATTTAGAAATTTTATCATGCATATTTACTAAAATTATTTTCCTAAATAGCTTTTAGCAATAAGGAGCATATCTCCATAACTTAGGCGTGTATTTACACATAAACATAATTCTATGGACATGTTCGTTTTTTGTTTTACTTGCCAAAGCAAATTTTCTTGCATAACTTGTAGGTCAGTAATGAGAGTTTCAATATCAAATTTTTCAACAATCAAGGTGAGTCCTTGATTCCAAAAAGGAATACTTTCTTTGACTGAAGTAAAAGGTTCTAAACTTGTAAGCCCTTCTTTCTTTGCATAAATACTATAGCAGAGTAGTTTAACAAGTAATTGCTCTGGGCGTAATTTATGATGCATACCAAGATGTTGTTGCATATTTTCTTTATTTTGATACAAATCATTTGCCATGCTCGTAGCATAGGAAAACAGAGCCTCTTCTGTCATAGTAAGTGCAGGGAAAAAAGGAAGTAGCCGAACAAGCAGTAACCTTGGATGCTCACTTTTTCTAATAGAAAGGAGCGTATATCGCATAAGAATTATGTTTGTTTCTATTTGGCGCAAGAAAGTTTTTTTATAGGTTTTTGCAAAAGAACGTATTTGCTCAGTTTGTAATGTGCTTGCAAAAGTGATTTCAAGAAGATACTTTGTGAAATGTTCATCAATAGATTTAATTTCTTCTTGTATGATTGATTGATTTTTTTTAAGCTCAAGAAGCTTTTTTAAAGAAAGCCAGTAAGTGGCAATTCCATCAAGAGGCATTTCAAGCAGATCGATATTTTTATATTGTAATGTTTGCATAGTTTTATCCATAAAAGTAAAATCGTAATATAGCGGAAAATAAAAAGATACACAAGTAAGGAAAAAAAAATGTTACCCTATCCAGAAATAGATCCAGTTATTTTTAGTATTGGCCCATTATCAGTACAGTGGTATGGACTTATGTATGTTTTTGGATTTTTATCCGCTTGGTTTTTAGCGAAAAAAAGACTCTCAAAACCAGATGCACCAATATCTATAAAAGATTTTGAAGATCTTTTCTCATACGCTATAATAGGCGTCGCACTAGGTGCACGCTTAGGATATGTGCTTTTTTATCAGCCGGCATATTATTTTTCAAACCCATCACAGATACTTGCTTTTTGGGAAGGGGGTATGTCTTTTCACGGAGGTCTCTTAGGAGTAATTTTTGCAGCCACTTTATTTGGCTATAGAAAAAAAATATCTCTCTACAAAATTTTTGATTTTTTAGCGATCCTAACTCCCCCTGGATTATTTTTTGGGCGCCTCGGAAATTTCATAAATGGCGAACTTTGGGGTCGAGTAACCCTCTCACCCCTTGGAATGGTCTTCCCACATGGGGGAGAATTGCCAAGATACCCTACACAGCTCTACGAGGCTATTTTAGAGGGTTTAGTTCTCTTCGCAATACTTTGGATCTATAGTAATAAAAAGCGCGTTCAAGGGCATACTGCTGGCTTGTTTTTAATTTGTTACGGAAGTATGCGATTTTTAATAGAATTTATAAGAGAGCCAGATGCATTTTTAGGCTTTTTGCTATTTAATTGGGTATCTATGGGGCAAATTTTGTCTTTACCGATGATTTTGATTGGTTTGGTACTTTTTTTCAGAAAAGATAAAATGCCTCAAGATAAAATATCGAAAAGTTAAAAATTAAAAATATATCTAAAAAAGTAAGTTTTTTCTAAATTGAAAGATTTATTTTTAGCACTAAATTTTCAAGAATATTTTTGAGCCAATATTTTTTATGGAAAGTTTTAAAAGAGAAAAGTAAGAAATAAAAAAATATGGAACAAAAGTTAAAAATCAAAAATCAAAAATTAAAATTGAGAAAGAAAATTGAGAAAGAATAGATTTGAGCAAAGAAAAAACTAAAAAATAAACCGCTCAAAATAAATCATGAAAAATGAACGTATTTGTTCCTATGATATGAGTGGGAAATAACAATAAAAGTATATTTTCTCTACTGCTTAGAGAGAGTAGTCTTTTAGTCAAATTTGAGTGCTAATACTATAAAGAAGTATGCAGGCGCAATTCAAGCCAAGAAAGAAGCGAGAAATTTTTTGGGATTGAATGTATTTCGTGGCTAAGTTCCGTATCTTGAAAAATAAGAAACGAGTGGTCGCTTGAAAGTGAAAAGCGACTAATTGCTTGTGGAGTTGTTTGCACGGTAAGAAAGCGAACTTTAGGATAAAAATGCTTTGTGGCAATTTCGAAATTTTGCTCTAATAATGAGAAGCTATTTTTGTCTAAATCGCTAGAATAGAAAAAAATAATGAGCGGAAGATAATCTTTTGCAATATGTCGTAAAAGAGCAGGATAGCTGATAGTTTGAGGAAACGGCGGAAAAAGCACAGAATCGCACGCTTTACAAAGGCTTTTTGTAAGAAGCTCCTGACTAGTTTTATTTAAAACAGCGCAATGTGGGCAAACAAATTGAATATGTTCCAAAAAAATCTCCTCAAATAAAATACTAATGGAATAAAATACTGAAATCAAAATAAAAATAAGCACTTAAATAAAAGTTAGATTAAAAAATACTCATATAAAGTCAAGGAAAAAAAGTGGCGAAGCAAATAAAGGCATATGAGAAAGCCGTTAAATACTTAGAAAAATTTATAGCCAAAAATATAGCTGGTACAAAGCTCGCATCAGAAAGATTTCTTGCAGAGGATTGTGGGGTCTCGCGCAGTACAATAAGAGAAGGCATACGAGTGCTTGAGGAAAAAAAGAAACTCATTGTTCACGCAGGCTCAGGTGTATATATTTTAGGGAAAGAAAAAAGATTAAAAACACTCTCTCAGTTAGAAGAAGATGGTACAAAATTATGGGAAGCTTTAGAGCTTAGGCGAATATTAGAACCGCAAATAGCCGCACTTGCAACAGAGAATATGAGCACAGAGCAACTTGAAGAATTAAAAAATATAGTAAAAGAACATCAAAATGAGATCGAGCAGGGAAAAACAGGAAAAGAGCAAGATATAGCCTTTCATTTAAAGCTTGTAGAATCAACAGGAAACTCAATTTTAGAAGAACTTATGCAAAGTCTCAACAATGTACTTGCAGAGACAAGAGGGGAGTTTTTAGAAAGAGAACAACGCCGAGAGCTTTGTATAGTAGAACATATGGGAATTATAGACGCACTTGAAACAGGCTCAGCAGTTCTTGCATCTGCTAAAATGGAAGAGCATATAAAAACAGTCGAGAAAGAAGCATTTAAGTAAGATTTTTAGTTTTTTCTAATAAATTAAGTCTGCTAAATTAAGGGCACAGAATCTTTAGCCTCGAAGAATTAAAGCGTATTTAAAAGAGCATGAAATAGAGTTTTAAAATAGGCTTTGAAATAGAATTTTAATACATTATATTCCCGCTAAAATAAAATTTTTCCTTATGAGCTTTAATATATTCCATGAATTTTTCTTCAATAAATACTGCATCTAACGCATATATTTCATCATCTAATGCGCCTATATTTTTCTCATTCTCCTTAGAAATATTATCAAGTAATTCTTCACGCTCTATATGGTCTTTACTTGGACTAGCGCCTAAATAATCTACTGATTTTTTAATAATAGTATACACATCTTCTAAGCCTAAATTTTTTGCACCAGCTAACGCCTCCTCCCAAACAATTCCTGTAGAATTGCTATAAAACTGAAAGTGTCCGCCGTCATGGACTTCTGCAAAATACTTATGCAATGCAAAAATATAGCTTTGCTCTTTTGTAAAAGGGAATAAACTTTTATAATATAGTGCTTCATCATCATAAATAGATGCACTGTGCCATACTGGCTCAATAACATCTATACTCGCTCCTGCTGAGCTTATGAACTCTTCATCAATTGTGATGAATTTTTCGTTTATTTTCTCTTTTACTTGTCTTTTTTCTTTTCTTTTTTCTGTCTTGTGCATTATTTCTTGAGTTATATCTATCTCGGCTATTCTTTCAAAATCTTGCTCAGGGGCAGGAAAGTCTTCAGAACCTGGAATATAGAGAAATATTTCGTCTGTCTTTTTTTCGTTCTCTTTTCTTTTGTTTTCTGCTCTTTGTTCTTTTCTTCGTATAAAAAACTTCATTACTAAATAAATCCCAAGAGTAAAAACTCCAATTCTTATGGTGAAAATTATGATGGCAATGACTGCTTTAAAGAATTTATCTTCGAACATGTATTATTCCCTTTAAAATTGGAAGGTGTATAATTGAGTAATTTCTGCCAGTTAGCAAAAAAATACGATTCCTGATACTATAATTTTTTAAGATATAGACTGAGGTCTTATAATCCAATAAAAGTAGAAAATCTCAGTAGATAAATTGCAATAGCGGTTAAAAAAAATAATAATGTAAAAAAAAATACTACTAGAAACATTTGAGGCTAAGATATAAATATTTTAGCAAAAGAATATTTTTAATAGTATTTTTACATTAGAAGCTCTATGAAATTCAAAAAAATTATAGATTTAAAAAAACTATAAAATGATAATTTCTTTAAGAATAATAGGCTCAACAGGAGTATTTTCTAAAGTAAGTCGTGTGACAGTTTCGACTAAACCAATGCTATTGATAGTAGAAAACCCTTCGATTACTTTTCCAAAAACACAATAACCCCAGCCATCTTTTGTTTGGTCTCTATGGTTTAAATGATTGTTCTCATTTATATTTATAAAAAATTGAGTTGAAGCAGAATGTGCTGGGACACTTCTTGCCATGGCAAGAGTATACTTAGCATTTTGCAAACCATTAGATGCTTCATTTTCAATTGTTGCTTCAAAATCTTTTTCTTCGAGCGCCTTAGTATATCCGCCACCTTGAATAATAAAATTAGGCACAACTCTATGGATAAGAGTATTTTTATAAAATCCAAATTGAACGTGATGGAGGAAGTTTTTAACTGTGATTGGAGCTTCATTTTTGTAGAGCTCTGCTTCAAAATCACCAAGGGAAGTAACAAATCGTATCATGATGTAAATCCTACTATAAAAGTTTTATTTTTGTTTATTCATAGTGTGGAGGCCGTGAATCTATAATTTCTTCTTGCACGGAGTTTTTTTTAATAAACCTTGCGAGTAAAATATTTTGCGCACGAAGCTCCTCAAGTTCTGAACCTTGTTCAACAAGTACATTATGTAATTGTTCTAAAGAATTTTCTTGTAAGGCTACAATATTTTCTAAAATTTCTAACCGTTTTTCAAGTAAATCTTGATTACTCATATGACAACTCAGTTTTTTTCTTAAAAATTTGTGCTTTTGCGATGAAATTACTCGCCCAACTAGGGTTTGCTAACGCATAAAGATGCACATATGTTCCAAAAACATTTTTATAAGTATACCCATCATTATGAGAAAAACAATCTTTTTTTGATTCTGTGAATATATTAATGCAAGGTTCCATATTTATCGAGGCTGTACAGGAAGAATAATGAAATTCATGCCCCTTAATATGGGTATTTTTCTCAAAAAAAGGTGTATCTTTTATAATATCGCCTAAAACATATCCAAGCCGTTGTGGGCGTGCGTGCATGGTAATTGTAAGCGGTAAGATATTCGCCATGGGATATGTTTGTCCCTTATAGACGAGCTCTTTCGCAAGATACATAAACCCACCGCATTCTGCATATATGGGCAAATTATTTTCCACAAGATTTTTAAGCTCTGCAAATTTTTGCTTATAAGAACTTAATTCGCTCGCAAATAATTCAGGATACCCCCCTCCCATATACAGAGCGTGGATTTCTGGAAAATTTTCATCTGTAAATAAGCTCAGCTCAATGAGTTCTGCTCCTGCTTTTTTTAACGCTTCTAAATTTTCCTCGTAGTAAAACCAAAAGGCTTTATCTTTGATATAACCGATACGTACAGGCTCATTTGTATTTTGAGACAAAGTAGTATCTTCTGAATTTTTATTTCCCGTATTATTTGATGGAACAGTATTTACTTCACAAGTATTTTGGCTACTAGTAGTTAATTCGTAAGCATTTAAGTGATGAGTGTCTGAGTTACTAGTATTTGATGCCATAGTATGTGGTACCAGAGTATGCGGTACCAGAGTATGCGGTGTCATTGTCTTTGTTGCGGACAAAGTTTTTTCATGTGTTTTTGTAGCTGCTTTTTCTGTATATATCTCTGTGTTTACAGTACTTGGGGGAGTATTTTTATCAGTAGCTTGAGTATCTTTTATAAGTAATTTATTTTTTGTAAAAGATATATCATCTTCAAATATGGAATTTTTTTGGAGGAAAGATTGACTATTCTCAACGCTCAGGGGAGTATTTTTATCCATACTCAGAAGAGCATTTTTTTCAGTTACCAAAATATTTTGTCTAGATGAATTGTCATTAAATAATAAAGAATCTTCAGGTGAAGAGTTAGAATTAATAAGTAATTGACTATTCTCAACAGTCAGGGGGGTATTTTCTTTGTTAGGAAGAGTATAGTCTATAAACGACGAATGGCTTTCAATAAGAGAAGGTGTATTTTCAACTAAAGTTGGTGCATTGTGTGCAATTTGAAAAATTTTCTCAAGATCGGTGTTTTGTTTAATATAATCTGCTAAAAAAAGAAGTGTTTTTTCAGTGCTTGAATTATCATCGAGTGAAAAAAGTAGCCCCATATGTCTTTCAGGAAGTGGATTATCTTTTAAACGAGGTAATATTCCAAGTACAGGTACATCGGTGTAGTATTCTACAGACTTCCGTAAAAGCTCCTGATGGCGTTCTCCTGCTGTTTTAGTGAAAACAACACCTGCTAAATTAACTTCTTTGTCGAACGTCGCACAGCCAAGCACAAGAGCTGCTATTGTGCGTGTCATTTTAGTACAGTCGATACTTAAAATAACAGGGCAAGAGAGCATCTTGGCAACTTCTGCAGAAGATGTTGTGCCAAGTACGTCTTTACCGTCGAAAAGTCCTCTGTTGCCTTCTATAAGCGCAAGAGAATGTGGGTTAGTTTTTTCTATAAATAAAGATTTGAGCTGATTTTTAGAAAGAAAAAAGGGATCAAGATTATAACATGCGGTATTGGCTGCAAGTTTTAGCCAAGCAGCATCTATATAGTCAGGGCCTTTTTTAAAAGGCTGAACAGGCAAATTTTGTAAAGAAAAAGCTTTAGTAAGACCAAGTGAAAGGAAAGTTTTTCCAGATCCCCCAGAAAGGCCAGCTATAAGGATACGTGGGATAATATGAGCCAAAGACTTTTCCTTTAGGAGTAATTTTTTACGGTAAATGGAAAATAAGAGCAGTAAAAATGAAAAATATATGAAAAAGAACCGATAATTGTTCTAGCTATTCTAAGTGAGTGAATTTGACTTAGGAAGTATAAGTTAACAAATTCAAAATAATTTCGTTTAATAAAACATAAAAGCTAATAAAGAAACTAATAAAAAAAGATGCTGAAAAAAGATGCTAAAAAAAGTGAGAGATAATGTGAAGAGAACAAATAATTTTTAAAGGCAATATTTAAAGTAATGACTCAAACGATTAAAAAAGTACTAAAAAATAAAAGGCTAAAAAAAAAGAGAGTCTTCAGGGAAAGCGATAAACTATAAAGAATAAAATTCACTTCCCCAGAAAACAGTCTTAAAAAATAATGGAGGTTATTCGCCTTCAGCTCCAGCTTGTTTGCCAGCGCCTTTAAGTCCGTACATAGTAGTAGACCCAGAAGACCAGTATTCCATAACTTCAGTTTTAACAAGTTCAGTAAGAACTTTTTTAACTTCACGAGGACCAGCGTCTTCAAAAAGTTTACAAAGATCTTGGAAATAGAACTTAGATTTAGTTTTTTCTTTTGATTTCAAGAAATCAACAACAACAATTTTAGCTTCTTCCATATCTAATGGCATAATAATCTCCATGTATGTTTTAAAGGCACAAGGGAATCTTGTGCCTTATAATACAATGTATATCTCAATTTAGAATTTAAATTGAGTTGTTTGGCGCCAAGTATAGTACGCAGGATCACGGAAATCATCGATTAGATGAGCTGAGAATTCAAGCTCACAAATCTCAAAGAAGCGTTCCCAACCAATACGAGTAGCCCAGTCGCCAAGACGTTCGTATTTGCGAGCATTTTTAGCATAAGCATCTAAAATGCGGCGAATAATTTTAGTCATAGTAGGCCAACGTGGAGTTTCGTTAGGAATAAACGGAACAACAACTTTAGAGAAAGCAGGTTGAGAAATACGGTTTGATATTTTACCACCAACCATAATCGCAATACCGTCGCCTTCTTTATCTGAAAGAGGAAGAGATGGACACATAGTGTAACAGTTACCACAGAACATACAACGATCTTCTTTGATAGCTACAGTATTAAGAGTTTTTCCATCAATTTCTATTTTAGTAGGACGAATAGCAGCAGTTGGACAAGATGCAACTGCAAGCGGGATTTCGCAAAGGTTATCAAGGTAAGCATGATCTATCATAGGTGGCTTACGGTGAATTCCAAGAATCGCGATATCAGAGCAATGAACAGCTCCACACATATTTAAACAACAAGCCATAGCGATGCGAACAGGAGCTGGCAAAGTCATAGATTGGAATTCTTTAAATACTTCATCCATAGTAGCTTTTACAGTACCAGAAGCATCAGTAGCAGGAGTATGACAATGAATCCAACCTTGTGTATGAACAATGTTAGAAATAGAGGCACCAGTACCACCGATTGGGAACTTAAAGCTTCCGCCTGCGAACTTACGTCCAGCAAGGTCTGCTTTAAGAGCTTTTAAAGTTGCTTCGTCAGTAACCATAAACTCTACGTTATTACGAGTAGTCCAACGAACATAACCACCACAATATTGATCAGCAATAGATAATATTTCGCGGATATGAGTTACAGAGATTAAACGTGCAGCACCTACACGAACAGTGTAAACTACATCTCCAGAGTTACCAACGTGTTTTAAAACACCTGGTTCTAGGATTTCATGATAATCCCAGTCGCCTTTATTTTTAGCGATAACTGGAGGAAGAAAGTCACTGTAGTGACGAGGTCCGATATCAGAGATACGACCTTCCATTGGTTTTTCAGGATTATATCCAGAAGAGATAAATGCCATTTTGTTTCCCCCTTCCTATCTTTGGTGACGTTTGCGGTATTCGTTAATATCTCGTTCCCAACCACCTTCAACTTCTTCTGCTTTCCAGAAGATGTACGGGTTGTGGCGAGGTTCTTGCACTTGACGTGCATCAACTTCAACACCAGCAGCTTTAATTAGAGTAGCCATACCAAGACGTTTCATTGTTTCACCAAGACGTTCACGGTTTTTGCCTGCTTCCATCCACCAATCCCAAATGCCTTCTATAACATCTTTTACTTCGCGGAAGTCGTTGTCAGCACCTACTTTAATGAAAGGAACAAGTAATGAACCCATTTGTGGGCCGTCTAAGATAGGAGCTTTAGCTCCACAAAGAATAGTAGCACCACGATCGTTACCGATACGTAGAGCGCGAGGCATAGTATTAATACAATGCATACAACGAACACATTCTTTGTCGTTTATTTCTAGTTTGCCATTTTCGTAGCGTACACATTGTGATGGACAAAGGTCAACGATTTCAGCTTTGATATCGAATTTACCCCAGTTTCCGCCAGCATGTGCACCAGCGTTAGAAGGGTATTCCCCACCAACATAGGCTGCTACTGCTTTTTGATCTACACGGATCTCATCTCTCCAAGTACCGATGACTGAGAAATCTGAACGTGCAATAGATGCTACACAGCCGTTTGGACAGCCATCAAATTTAAATTTAAATTTGTATGGGAACGCTGGGCGATGTAATTCATCTTGATATTCTTGAGTTAGGTTATAACATAGTTCTTGAGTATCGTAACAAGCATACTGGCAACGGGACTCGCCCATACAAGCAGCTGGTGTACGAAGGTTAGAACCTGAACCACCAAGGTCAACATTTAAGTTGTGAGTTAGTTCATAAAAAATTTCTTCTAGTTGAGGAGTAGTTGTTCCTAAAAGAACGATATCTCCTGTTGATCCATGCATGTTTGTAAGTCCTGAACCACGAAGTTCCCAGATATCACAAATGCTACCTAAGAAATCAGATTTGTAGAACATACCTGCAGGCTGTGCCACACGTACTGTGTGGAAGTGAGCTACACCTGGAAATGCTTGAGGTTGGTCACAATAACGACCAATAACACCGCCGCCGTAACCAAATACGCCTACGATTCCGCCATGTTTCCAGTGAGTTTCACCGTCAGTAAAAGAAAGTTCAAGAACACCTAATAGGTCTTCTGGACAATCTACAGCTATTTGAAAGTCGATTTCGCCTTTCGCTGCTTTGTCTGCTCTGTTTGCAGCTTCTTGTTTGATATCAGATACAAAGCTTGGCCATGGGCCGCTTTCTAGTTGATCCAACAAGGGAGTCTTATGTTGTGCCATTCCCTTAACCTCCACAGGTTTGATTAAGTAGTTACGTGTACTAAATACTCACCTAAGTATACAATTGCTTAGGCAAATCTAGTTTGTCATATTGTATTGCCAATTTCCAACACGGAAATTACAACATATAATGTGCTTTTTATAGAAAAGATAAAGCCATTTGTCAATAGGAAAAAAAGATATAGTACTAGGAATACGATTTTTTTTTATTATATAAGTAAGTTTTTAGCTTAATAAAAAAATACATTATTTTTAAAAAAAAATATAACAAGTTAAATAGGCAAATTTTAAGTGGCAAATCTTAACGCTGGCTAAAGAATATATTTTTTGTTATTTGTGCTAAATCTTATTTGATTTTTTTGGGGGGCGTGTGAGTGAATTTGTGAAGGATACATTAAATACTTGTTCACGCTGTGGCACTTGTTGTAGAAAGGGTGGCGCTACGCTGCATCAAGAAGATTTGTATTTGTTGAAAGAAAATATGTATGCTAAAGATTCTTTTGTTACCATACGTAGAGGTGAGCTTGGTTTTGACCCTAAGGCTTTGGCAGTTATACCGCTTAAAGAAGAGATTATAAAATTACGCGGGCAAGCGAACACGCACACCTGTATTTTTTTTAGCGAAGAGACTTCTGGCTGCACTCGCTACGATGCGCGACCTATAGAATGTAGCGCTTTAGATTGCAAAAATCCTGAAAATCTTTTAAAAATCTACAGTGAGAATCTTATAAGTCGTAAAGATATTTTCTCAGATGCGCAGGGTTTATGGGAAGTTATCGAAGAGCATGAAAAGCAGTGCCCCATGGCAGAAATTCTTTCGCTTCTTCCAAAGCTTAGGAATAATAGTAATAATAATGATAAAGAAGCTGGCAAAGAGCTTATAATGTACGCTATAATGGACGATCATTTTCGGCAAGCGGTGCAGAAAAAAATGCAAATAGATAATGTTCATATGATGAATCTTCTTTTTGGTAGACCACTTCAAACAGTATTATACCCATCAGGTATTCATTTAAAAAGAAACGGTGAAAGTTTTCAATATAGTCTTTTGAGAGGGGAAAAATGAAAGATATAAAAGGTTTATACTATCTTCCGAGTTTACAAGATAAAGATGTGCGTATGTATGTACGAGAATCTGATGGCATCATAGAATTTCGTCTATGGAACGTAGATAATGCAGATGTGTGGGATAAGCACGAATGGCTCCCATATGCTGTAATACTGCAAGCAGCAGAAGTATTTAAAGCAAGAGGATCAGATAGAAATCCTTTAGCTCTTTATAAACTTGATATTGCAAAGCGTCTTTTAGAAGATGATAAATTATAAAGAAGAGTTTCTTATTTTTATGTATCTTTATTGAATATATAATTTGTATTTACGATATGACTCCTAGTTTTAAAATATGGATTATCTTTTAAGCTGAAGTTTATTTTTTAGGATAAGATATTTTATAAATGTCCTTTTGATTTTTAAGAGCTATTTCTTATTAAATGAAAACAGACTTTATACTATTATAGACTATGAAACAGATTTTAAGCTGTAAAACAAATTTTAAGCTCTGGACTGCTAAAAGATTTTAAGCCATAAAAAATAGAATAATGAAAATAGAACAATGCAAAGGGAAAATATAGATGACATTAATCGAAAGAATAGCAGAAAAATTTTCCACAGGAAAAGTAAATATAGCCACCGCAGAATCCTGCACAGGTGGGTTGTTATCTGCTGCGTTTACAGATTTAGCAGGGAGTTCTAACTGGTATACTGGTTCTGTAATTGCCTATGCAAATAGTGTGAAAGAAAATATTCTTTTGGTGGATAAAGAGCTTTTAGAGCAAAAAGGTGCCGTGAGCGAAGAAGTTGCTTTTGCAATGGTTGAAGGTGTTGCAAGTTTATTACAGACAGATTACGCCATAGCAACAACAGGAATAGCAGGTCCTGCAGGTGGCAGCGAAGAAAAACCAGTGGGTACTGTGTATATAGCGTGGAAAACCCTTGAGGGTACCTATGTAAAAAAATATAAATTTGTAGGCGATAGAGAAGAAATTCGTATGCAAACAGTGGCTGCTGCACTTTTAGGCTTAGCAGAATTTTTATCTTGCTAGCTCTTTTTTTAAAATCTGATGACTAATAATAAGTTTGTTCTTTGCTGTGAATGTTTTTTATTAGATGATTATTGAGAGCAAAGAGCTAATATATTTATTTCTTATTTTGAAATAAAAGCAGAAAAATAGTAGAAATTTATTATTTATATTTATTATTTATGAGTTTAGGATAAATATTTTATAAGAGCTAAAAATAAAATAATGTATTTATGATGAAAAAATTACGATAAAAATAGTACAAAAAACAGCATGAAATAGTATAAAAAGTCATGACAATATATGAAGGAAAATAAATGAAAAAGATATTTTGTCTTATATGTGTATCCGTATTGAGCTTTAGTTTCACCGTAGCTTTTGCAGAGTCAGGTAAAAAAACAAAGCCAAAAGAGCGTAAAAATCTAAGTATGTCTACTCAAGATCTAGGTGATTCCGGTTATGATGTAGAGCAAAAAAGAACAAAAGATTCCAATACGATAACTATAAAACCTAAAGAAACAGAAGAAGATATGGATATGTCGCCATTAAATTTATGGCTAAACATAATGGGCATGGATAACTTACCGATTAAGCCCGGTAGACCAACACCAGGAAATCCTGCACCAGGAGGACCCGGTATTCCAGTACGCCCACAGCCATCAGGGCACCCCGGCATACCATATGAGCCAAAACCACCAGTAAGACCAAGCCTACCAACAGGACCAAAAGGACCGACTAGTCCAGTTATGAGAGAACTTCAGCTAAGCCCTCCAAACGCTCGTTAATAAGCCTCATAATACTAAGAAGCTCATAAGGTCAATCAAGACTGTAATCTAGATACAGGGGAGCGCTAGAAATATCTGAGATTGTAAACGCTTGATTATTTTTTAGATAGAAAAGAACATATTGTATAGATAAAATATATGTGCATTAATGAGATGAAAAATTAAATCTCTTCTACTTATACTTTTAGTGGTATAAGTAGAAGAGATTTTTATTTTTGGGAGGGGGAATATATAAACTAATTTATTTTTGCCTTTATATGAATTTAATGATGTGCAAGGTAGAAAATATTTTAGCTGTGTGTGCATGATTTTATTTACTACATTTTGTTTATTTATTATTCCCTATTCCCTTATTTCTGATAGCAAGTCAAAAAAAACATACTATAAGAGTCTATGACAGTAACTTACATTTTATGATATCAGCTAAATATATTATGATATCTGATAAAAGTATCCATAATATTAGCCTAAATCGTCAATGATATGAGTAGAAATCAAGCAGATTAGAATAATACTTATATTTTAAATCTAACCGAATCTACTTTAGTCTAAATCTAAATCTAAATCTAAATCTAAATCTAAATCTAATTTTTATCGTTAATAAGAAAACCGAACAAATATGTTCCCGCAATAATAAAGAATATCACCTTAAATGCTGCCTGAAAAGCTTCGAGACTAACAGGAGAGGCATATTTATCTTGAACAAGAACAAATAGTAATGGCAGAATAATTGGTCCTATAAATCCTCCCATATTATAAACAGAAACCGCAATGCCACTATATTGTGGGAGATTAACTCTTTGTACACATATCCAACATACAATATACGAGCAACTAAAAAAGCCAATGGAGAAAAGCAAAACTGCTAGAAAGAAAGGAGAAAGAGTGTGTCCAAACCAAGCTAAAGTTGCCCAAACCAGAATATAGATAAAACCAGTGATGAGTAATGGGGTTTTGCGACTATTTATTTTATCTGCCCAGTAGCCAATAACAATCGCCGCAATAGCTGCACCAATAACGCCAAAGCTCACATAAGCCGAAGCAGTGCTTTTATCAAAATTATGTACATTTTCGAGCCAAGAAGTTCCACTATAGCCCATTATAAGAACATATGAGCCATAAAAAGCTGCATAATAAATAAACGGCGGTAAAATATGAATATTTTTTATAACGGACAATAGCCCTTTAAATACAGAAACGGACTCTGAATTATCACCTTCAATTTTTTTATCTTTTATAAAAAGAGTTAAAAGTGCATTTACAGAAGAAGCTATGCCAATAAAATAGAGACTTTCTCGCCAGCCAAAATTCTCAATTAAATAAACAAGAGGTGTTTGGGCAAGAATTCCGCCAAGAGCACCAACAAAACACGCAACGCCCGTGAGTGTCATAATAATTCGCTGTGGCATCCAAGCTAATTGAAATTTAATAATACATATAAAATTAACAGCCGTTCCTATGCCTACAATTCCTCTACCTATATACAGAGGCAACAAGGTATCAGCTGAGGCAAAAATGAAAGTCCCAATAGCAGCAAGTGCTGTTCCAGCTGTGGCAATAACTCGGACTCCAAGTTTATCGATAAGTAGCCCTGTTGGAATTTGCATAATAAGATAGCAATAAAAATACATACTACCAATATTGGTCATAGTAACAAGATTGCTTTGAAATGCGTCAATAAGGTAAGGCTGTAGCACACCCATATTGAGTGTATGGAAAAAATTTAAAAAATAGGCAAAAAGGAGCGTGCTCCACATGAGAAAAATATGTAATTTACTTGGGTTTTGTTTTTCTTTTATATTCATAATCTCTTTTTCTTTAATATTAGAGGGTTATTTTTAGATGTTAAGCGTATTTATAATATTAGAGCTTAAATATTAGAGTTTAAATATTAGAGTTTAAATATTAGAGTTTAAATATTAGAGCTTAAATATTAGAGCTTAAATATTAGAGCTTATATTTTTTCTTAGCTTATAAGTTCTCTTGCTTTACAATTTTTCGCTAATTTGCCGTGCTACATCTTGTAAACTTTCTATAATTTCTTTTTCTTGCTCTTTTATTCGAGATGTTAGTCCTGAAATACTTATGGCAAGAATAGCCTCATTCTTTTTGTTAAGAATAGGAACCCCAATGCAGGTTAGTCCTATTTCAAGTTCTTCTGCATCTGTTGCATATTTACTTTCTTTTACCAAATTAATATGCTCAATAAACTTATTTTTATTTGTAATAGTATTTTCTGTATAATGGTTGAGGGTTATATTTTTTATGTGCTCTTCAGCGTTTGGTGTAAAAGCTAGAAGAGATTTTCCAAGAGAAGAACAATGGCATTCACTATTGGAATTTGCTAAAGAGTTCATGCGTAAAACACGACTTTTCCCTTCGTTTCTATATATAATAAGAAAGCGGAAAATATCGCTAGATGAAGGATCTACAATTGCGACATTAACAGCCTCACCGAATTTTTTTTCTAAGGCATCTGCGAAAGGTCTTGCAGTTTCTCGTAATATAAATTTACTATCTGCTGCAACGCCAATGGCATATAGTTTATGCCCCAGAGCATACTTTTCAGTTTCAGGGTTTTGTAGTACGTAACCATGCTGTGAAAGTGTTGTAAGGGTTCTGTGAATGGTACTTTTATGCTCCTGCATTTCTTTTGCAATCTCAGAAATTCCCATCTCTTCCATGTTGTTAAAAAGCACATCAATAAGCTTGAGCGCTCTATCTACAGCATTTATAGTACCTGATTTCTTATCCATGTTTTTCCTTTTTTTAACGCTACTTAATTCTACTCGACTAGATTTTATACTACTCGATTCTACTCTGCTCTATTTGATTTGACTCTATAGTATAGCTCTGATTCTGATTACTAAGGCAGTAGTGTTTTATTGCAAATATTTTATTTTTTATATTTGCGACAGAGATCTTTTGCAATAGTAATTATGCTTTCATTTTGTTCCCGCGTACCAACTGCAATTCTTACGTATTCCTTATACTCACCAAATTTTTTTTCTAATATGGAAATACCTGCAGCAAATAATGTTTCCGCAAAAATAGAGGAAGGCACATGGCATGTATTAACAAAAAGAAAATTCGCTTGAGAATTTTTTACAGGTTTCATTCCTGCATCAAGTAGTCCATTGGTAAGAAAATTACGCTCAGCAATAATTTTTTGCAAAATATCATCATAATATAAGTTATCATCAAGTGCTGCAAGTGCTCCTGCTTGGGCGATACTGTTTACTGAAAAAGAAGGCATTGCTCTTTGTAGTATATTAATAATATGCTCAGGGGCAAGTACATAACCAATACGCAGTCCTGCAAGGCCATAGTATTTTGAGAATGTACGCAAGAAAATAATATTTCTCTCTTCTGTTAAATAAATAATAGGGTCTGCTGCATTTTTATCTGTCACAAATTCTTTATATGCCTCGTCCATTACAATAAGTATATTCGCTGGAACTTTTTGCATGAAAGCATCTAGCTCTTTTTTTTCTATAGCGACAGAGCTCGGGTTAGCAGGTGTACAGAGTAAAATAATCTTTGTTTTTTCATCAATTGTATTTAAAATAGCCTCAAGGTCATAGCAAAAATCAGAACGATATGGAATAGCACGTACGATACCACCCATGGACTCAATTGCTATAATATCAGTTGGATAACATGGGGTACTAGTAATTGCATTATCACCATTTTCTATAAAAGCTTTGCCAATCATATAGAGTAGTTCATCAGCACCATTGCCGATTATGAGCATATTTTCTTTTAGCTTATAAATATGTGCAAGTTTTCGTCTAAGTAAAGTTGCACTCGGATCTGGATACAAATTGACTGTTAACATAGCCTCTTGCATTGCTTGTAATACTTTTGGCGAGGGAGGATATTGACTTTCGTTCGTTGCAAGATGAGCTATGTGTGATAATCCATATTCTGCCATTTTATCTTTTATAAAAGGACGAAGAGTTGGGATACCCGCATGATAAGAGCTTTTATTTGCAAGTTCTAAACCTGTTTTTTTAGTCATTATTTCCCCCCACCAAAGTGCTAAACAAATTATAATTGTTTAGAAAGGACCATAGTTTATTGCATGAGCAATCATAGTAGCGCCAATACCTAAACAGTATTGTATGACAACAAGTGGCATAGCAAATGCAAACCAACGTCCGTAAGGGATTTTTGCAATAGCTAGCGCTGCCATGATAGTTCCAAAAGTTGGAATAACAATATTACCAACACCATCACCAATTTGAAAGGCAAATACTGCAACTTGACGGTTAATGTCAAGAAGATCAGCAAGAGGTATCATGATTGGCATAGATATAGCTGCTTGTCCAGAGGCAGCTGGAATAAAGATATTGAGAATACCTTGGAATAGAACCATAGCACCAACAGTTATAGTTTTTGGTAAAAGACTCATTGGCTGTGCAAGGAAGTTTATGATAGTATCCATAATCATACCATCTTGCATGATAAGTAGAAAAGAACGAGCAAAACCAAGTAAAAGTAAAGGCACAACCATTGTTGCAGCACCTTTTGCAAAATCTTCTGCGGCCTTATTTAAAGACATGCGGTTAATTAGAATACAGAAAAACGCAGCAGCTAAAAATAAAGTACTTAGTTGTTTAAATCCAAATTGATAGACAATAGCACCATATACAACACCTACAATAGCTGCAAGAAGGCTAAGTAAAGATAGTAGACGTGGAATAGTTAATTTAATGTGTGATGATTCAGACTCCATGCTAGAAAATTCTGAATAATCTACGTCACATACAAGACTTTGTGAGGAATCTTTTTGTACTTTTTTAGCATAACGAAGAATATAAGCAATAGTTACACTAAAAGAAAAGATCGCCCAGCAGATTCTAAATTCAATGCCCGACATAAACGGTAGCCCTGCAATACCTTGCGCAATTACAAGGTTAAATGCATTAGTTGTTGCACAGGCGTAGCCTAAGTTTGCCATAACAGTTGATATAGCAACCGCTACAACCGCATCAAATTTTAATGTTTTACAAAGCGCCACAAGAATTGGGAGGAATATAAGTGTTTCTCCGCTCATACCAAAAGTGGATCCGCAAAATCCAAAAAATGCAGCAAGCACACCAATGATAATGTAATTAAAACCTGCACGTTTTCGTGCAAATCCATTTGCTTTATAAACAATAGCATCAATTGCGCCTGTTGAAGTGATGATGCTCATTGCACCACCAATCATAAGAAGGTAAACAGTAAAGCTGTTTGAAGCTATCATTCCGTTCCAAAAAGAGAAAAGAAAATCAAGAACAGTTTGCGGGTGTGATTTTTCAAGATACTGAAAAGAACCAGCTACAACCATCTCAACATTAGTCTCAGGGTTTATAGCTCTTTCAAATTTTCCTGCAGGTATAATCCAAGTAAGGATTAAGCCTAAAACCCCAAAGATTGTAACAAGCGCTATAGGATGTGGGGTTTTATCTAATAGCCGTTGAAAGCCTGATCTGCGACGACAATTACAATCATCATTAATAAGTTCGTTATTTTCCATCAAATGTCTCCTATTTAGTGCGTAAAAATAATGAGAGGGGTTTGTTGCTAACGTGAGTAATTTGAAACCCGTATTTCTTTGCACAATCGTAAATAATATGTTTTTGAAAACGGAACACCGTTCTATTTTTTGCAGTAGACCAGATTGTGATTTTTTTGTCAAGCGCTTTTTCCCCGATATTTATTTTAATATTTCCTTATATAATAGGTGTTTGTAATATTTTATTTTATTGACTTTTAAAAATAAGATAGGTATCCTATAAAAATGGAACACCGTTCTATTTTCATGGAATGCAAAAATGTTTAGATGAAGATGAGTCTTTTAAATAAAAAATTAAAAAAAGAGGTGAGAAATGAGTAGCAAGAATTCGTATACAATTGGTGGAATGTTTACATACTATTATCATAATGGGCGCTATGCAGACTGGGGTGATTATGCTCTGCAGGCTGCAAATTTAGCAATACAAGATATTAATGATTCAAAAATGCTCGATAAACCACTCGAGATGCCTGAGTCTTTAGTTGAAGATTATCACTGTTGGCCAGAGCATGCACAGGAAGTAGCCAAGAGATTATTTTCACAAGAGATATTAGCGCTTACGGGTGTAGACTGTAGCGGACCTGCGGTACATATTGCAGATGAGGCAGCAAAGTGGAAAATTCCTGCTATATCGTACGGTGTTAATGCTTCTGAATTTTCAGATGTGGAGCGCTTTCCTTATTTTTTACGAGTGGTGACACCAAGTGATATTTTCGATGGTTATCTTTTAGTGTTAGCGTCACTTTTAAATATTAAAAATCTTGTTTTTTGTCATACCAACGATTCGTGGGGACTTGGCGCAAAAAAAGTTATTCTTGAATTTGCAGAAAAACATGGAGTGACAATAGATCATATTGTTAATTATGAGCGTGATGCTGAGTTAGCAGATATGGTAAGTCAAATAAAACCATTTAAAGAGCAAGGGTGTAAAAATTATTTAATTATTGCCCCAACTCCCGATACTGTAACAGTATTTAAAGCGTTTCATGAGCTTGATATGAACCAAGAAGGCTATAGAATTTTTGCAGGAGAAATGGTTTCAGCAGATGAAAATCCTGATGCTATTTATGGCTCTTACGGATATATTGCACCAATGACAAAGCTTTTTCCATCTGATTTATTATCAGATTTCACAAACCGCTTTGAAGTATTTTGTGGGGAAGCAGTAGATATTAGCTCAAAAGCTTTTGCATTTGCGGCACTTTCCTACGATCATATTTTTGTAGTGGCGCATGGCATTAAACTTCTGCTCGACAATAAAGTGCCTGTGACTGCAGAAAATCTGATGGAATACATGAGAAAGGTTGATTTTGCGGGTGTAACTGGTCGTGTTGCTGTTACAGATGGAACAAACGACCGTGCCTATATGGGAGTAAGTTTCCTTAATAACCAAGGATATAATGAAGATGGTACGGTTAAATTTGTACCAGTCGGAGATCTTAACCCTGATACAGAAGAAATTACTTTTGATATGAATAAAGTTAAATGGCCTGGAGAAAGAGTTAAGTAGTATAAGTGGGTGAGTTAAATAGGAAAGATATGAGAATATAACTCGCATGCATATAACGATTAACGTGTATGCATATAACGAATT
>CAMQUX010000003.1 GCA_947037905.1 uncultured Desulfovibrionaceae bacterium
TCTGCCCAACTGATGCTATTTCTTTTGAAGAACGTGAGGCAGTAGCTTTTGATGAAGCCGCCACTAAAGCAAATATGGAAAAAGCAACTGCACAAATTTTACCAACAAAAAATTTAGGAAAATTCGAAAGCACAGGGGAAATAAAAAACCTAAATAATATAAAGCAAGAAAATCTAACTACTAATACTCCTTTTAGCTGTGCAGGAAAAAAATCTGAAACTATTGAAAGAGCTAACACTCAAAGCTCAAATTTTTCTACAGAAAATATATTTGGTCATAAACCTACGTCCCAACTACAACAGTGGCCGCTACAAATTAAACTTGTACCAATAAATGCACCATATTTTGAGAATGCAAAATTATTAATAGCTGCAGACTGTACTGCCTTTGCCTATGGCGATTTTCATAATCAGTTTATGCGGGGTAAAATCACACTCATTGGTTGCCCAAAACTTGATGAAGGTACTTATACTGAAAAACTCACTGCTATTATCAAAAATAATAATATAAAAGATCTCACTATCGTTCGCATGCAAGTGCCATGCTGTGCCGGTTTAGAAAATGCAGTAAAAGAGGCATTGCAAGCAAGTGGAAAATTTATTCCTTGGCAAATTGTACAAATTTCAACCGATGGAAGAATTTTAGACTAGATATATAATTATTTCAACAACTTAAACTATATAAAATAGCTTTTACATACTCGAACTAAAAAAAACTCTAGTTCAATGTGCTCTAGTTCAATGTGCTCTAGTTCAATGGACTCAAGCTCAATGGTCTCAAGTTAAATAAACTCAAGCTAAACAAAATCGAGCTAAAATGAGACACTCACAAGTATACGGATCTAACTAAAATCCAAGCTGGCAAAATATGGACTCCAGCTAGAAAATTGCTTCCACTACGGTATTTTATCTTATGATAAACTTTTTATGAGCAAAATAAAAGAAAGGACAATAAGCGAAACAGTATAAATACTATATCGACGATTGTCCTTTCTTATTTCTTATTTCTAGTTTCTTATTTCTTATTTCTAGTTTCTAGTTTCTAGTTTCTAGTTTCTAGTTTCTAGCAAGAGAAAGCATGCAGCAAAATAAAAAGTATTTTCTGCTTTTATTTTACCAGCTTTTATTTTATCTAGCTGTTTTCTCTTTTTTACTTCTTATACTTATTTTCTACAAGACAGAAGTATTTTCTGTTTTTTTATAGCTATATTCTGCTACTGTGAGTTATTAAACTCAGCATGCAAGGCTATTAGAAACAGAAAGTTTCATATATTTATAGAAAACTTATTAGAATCTATTTTTCTGGCTCAACTGCTGATTTTTTAGCATCAGGGCTTACAGCGTCAGATCCTTTTTCAATACCATATTTTTTTCGGATACTAGTGCTTATGAATTTTGCATCATAGACAAATTCTTTGTTAGGCTTTTCTTTGTAGCATATTATAGTTGTAGAAAGTCTTGGGCTCATACCGCTTATATCCTGACTATCATCTATAACGCCTATTTGTATTGCACTTTCATTTGCAGTTGCTGCATTTTTATTGTTCACAACTACAAAATACTTAAAGCCATGTTTTGTTGCTAAATCTGCACTACGAAGAAGTACATAATCTATCACTTGTTCTTTATCTGTTACAAAATTCCCTGCAAAATATACTTTGAACATATTCTTTGCAAGTTGTGTATCAGAATATCCATTATCACCAACTTCTATACTACGTTGATATGTTGTAGCACTACATGCCTGCAATAAGCCAAGTACACATAAGAAAAATATGAGCTGTTTTTTCATTTTTTATCCTTTATAAAATTTTAATAAAATCTATTTCTAACTTTATCTTACGATATAGCAGCTAGCCATTTTTCAACTTCTTCTATACTCAAAGTTTCTTCATAGAGTGCTTTTCCAGAGATTACCCCTTCTAAGCCCTTAGCAAATAAAGGATATACCGCCTCAAAATCTTCTATAACATGCACACCACCTGCTGCTATTACTGGTAAAGAAGTATGCTCACAAAGAGCTTCTAAGGTATCGTAATTAACGCCAGACTGCATTCCATCTCGGATTATATCTGTATAAATAATAAATGCTGTTCCATCTGCTTCTATACGAGGAAGTATATCTAAAATATTTAAATCCGTATCTGTTACCCAGCCGTGCGTTTTTAATTTGCCATCCACAGCATCGAGCGATACACCTATTTTCTTAGGGTGTTTTTGGCATAATTTTCTATATTCTTCAGGATTTTCTAGTGCCATTGTGCCTATTATTAGCCGAGTTATTCCTGCATCTAAATAGGCTTCTGCTGTTTTTATATCTCGAATACCACCACCTAATTGGATAGGTATTTTTACTGCCTTGCAGATATCTTCTACTATTTTTAAATTTTTAGGCAAACCACTAAAAGCACCATCTAAATCTATTAGATGTATCCATTTTGCACCTTTTTCTTGCCATAAGAGCGCTTGCTCTACTGGACTGTCTGCATAAACAGTTACTAAATCTTCTTTACCTTGTTGCAGGCGAACACATTTACCATCTTTTAAATCTATCGCGGGAAATAGTATCATAGTCCAAACTCCATTATTGCTGTTATTATTCCTTCTTTTGCCACTATTTCTGCAGTTCTTTCATCTGATTTATCTATGCTAAAATAGTTATCCACACCAAAAACATTATCCACTAGTTTTACATGCTTTTCTGTAAAATAAAAACGTTTTAAAAGTTTTTTATTTTTTATATCCATTAAATACAATTCTAAAATAATCTTCGCAGGTTCTACTATTTTAGTATCTATTTTTTTTAATGGCTCCCAAGAAATAATTTGAGGCACAAGTAAAAAATCTACTTTCGCACATTCTCCAATCCGTAGCCAGTACTTAAAAGCACTTATTTTCTTTTTCTGTAGCGCATTTTTTTTCTTACAAATAGCAAGCTTATCACCCACTACTATATTATTTCCTCGCACTAAAAGCTCTTGTTCTAAAAAGATATCAAGCGGCTCTAATTGTTCTTTTGATATTTTTCTCTGATTTTCTAGTGCAATGCCTGCTATTAAATCTCTATCATCTAATGGCTGATAAAATTTTACTACAGCTAAAGATTTACCCTTTATTTGGGTTAATCCCTTTGGAGTTCTTGAAGTACAGGAAAAAAGAAGTAAAATACCTATAAGTAAAACACCTTTTCTCATATATCTAATGTTCCCTTAGTACTTGAGACCATATCACTTTCTACAAAAACTGCTTTTTTTATGGCAAGCCCTGCTGCTTTAAAGCACGCCTCTAAAAGATGATGACCGTTTGTTCCATAGCGCATATCAATATGCAAATTAATTCCTGCTTTTTGTGCGAAGGATTTAAAAAATTCACGCCAAATATCTTTCTCGTCCCCTGCTATTATCTCTGGTAAGCTATCCTCTCTATATACGAGAAAACCTCTGCCTGAAAAATCTACAATCACCTCTGCTAGTGCCTCATCCATTGGCACTCTTGCATCTGCTATACGAACAATGCCTTTTCGATCACCGAGTGATTCTTGTAGCGCTTGCCCAAGACAGAGTCCTATATCTTCTACTGTATGATGCATATCTATATGCAAATCACCCGTGCAGTGTAAATTTATATCCATTTTCGCCCAAAAAGTGAAAAGAGTGAGCATATGGTCTAAAAAACCAATGCCTGTATTTATATCACTTTTTCCAGTTCCATCAACTGTAAGCTCAAGTGTTATTTCTGTTTCTTTTGTTGAGCGTTTTACTGTACTTTTTCTCATATTTCCTCCAAGTAGGTATCTAAGATTGACACAAGTAAGGACAAAAGCAAAGTGCTTTTTTTGTCCATTCTTCTCTATGGTGTAATATTAACGGTGCTAAAACTGCCAGAGACATTTGGCTATTTTTTTTTGCTTCTATGAGTACTATTTTTGAGCATGTATCTTTTGTTCCATGCACAAAGAGTATTTTTTTAGGCTCTAAATTATATTTTTTTAAAAGAGCGAAAACAAGCGATAATTTTTCAGGAAGATAGACAAAATAAAAGCTTCCCCGAGTTTTTAAATGCTTTGCTGCACATTTTATGAAAGCTTCTAAATCGCCATGCACTTCAAAACGAGCATCTTTTCTAGCTCCTGTACTTTCTTTACCTGTTCCAAGCTCTCTATACGGAGGGTTTGAAAAAACAAAATCGTACTTACCTGCTAAATCGCAGTGGAAGTCTCGCACATCTGCTTCTTTAAACTCAATTTGCTCTGTTAGCGCTAAACTTTGATTATTCTTTTCTGCAAGCTCAAGGACTTTTATTTCTCGCTCTATGGCAAGTATTTTTACGCTCGTATTATCTAATGCGCACGCAAAACTTGCGACACCGCAACCAGTACCAAGCTCGAGCGCAATTTTCTCACCTTTTATTTCACCTATAAAGGAGGCTAAAAGTAGTGGATCGAGCGAAAATTTGTACCCATCTTCAAGTTGTTTGAGTCCTCTTGGAAAATATGCTCGCATGTCCTTAAAAGACTGCATTTATTTTTCCCTCTCATTTTCACTTTTACTTTTCCCTTTCTTTTTCCTTTTTATCATATCCGCAAGAAACACTGCTTCTTTTATGCGAAAAACTAAAGAAAATACAGTATAAGCAATTATAACCACTGGCAAAAATACCAATGTATATTTTCCAAACCGAAGGAAAAACTCACAGAGAAAATACACACCTATGCTTAAGAGCAGGGAAAGAAAAAAAGTAGCGAACGGAAAACAGCGAACGCTCACGCCCTCGTGCTTTTTTAAATGGAAAAAAATCAATAACAATAGCCAATTAATGAAAGAGGAAAAACTTACTCCAAAAGCTATTGCTAAATGAGCATAGGTACCTAATAAAAAATATGCTATGCACACATTTAAAATAAGGCAAAAAATACCAATATACATGGGTGTTTTAGTATCTTGGCGAGAATAGAAGCCCATAATTACTGGGCGAAGTCCTGCAACAAAAGGTAAGCCGAAAGCGTATATAAAAAGTGCCTGCGCGGTTGCTTTTACCGATTCTGCATTAAATTCTCCGTACTGAAATAGGAGAGAAATAATTGGCTCTGCAAAGCCCATAAGCCCAGCTGCTGCTGGAAAACAGATAAAAAGAGTCAGCCCTTGTGAGAAGCGTAAAGTGTCGTAAAATTTTGCCCATTCTTTACTCGCTGCAAGGGCAGATAAATTAGGTAGCGCAACTGTTGATATGGCTATGCCAAAAATTCCGAGCGGAAATTGCATGAGCCTATCTGCATAGTAAAGGTATGATATGGAACCTGAAACAAGAAACGACGCAAAAAGTGTCCCGACTATTATATTTACCTGATACACCGCTGTTCCCAAAATAGTTGGCAACATGAGTTTTGCTATCTTTTTTGTTCCCTCATCAAAAAATGAGAACGTGCCTCGCCATGAAAACCGTTTTCCATGCTCATCACGCAAATGTCTTAAAGCAATCTGCTGAAACAACCACTGTAAAAGACCTGCAAAAAAAACACCTATGCAGAGAAAAAGTGCTACATTTTCTTGCAAAAAATGTCCTAAGAAGGCAAAAGATATAAGCACAGTGTTCAGTATTACAGGCGCAAGAGCAGGAAAAAGAAAATGCCCAGAGCTATTTAAAATACCCATACATAACGCAACGCCAGAAATAAAAAGAATATACGGAAAGCATATTCGCACAAAAAGAACAGTGTATTCAAAAAGATTTGCATCTCTTGCAAAGCCCTCTGCAAGCAGCGATGTAAACTGCGGAGCAAAAATTTCTACCACCATAATAAGCACAAGTAGTATGCTTATAAGCCATGCAAAAACAGACCGAGCAAGCTCAAAAGCTCGTTTTGCACCTTGCTCCCTATGCATTTCGGCATATACAGGAATAAATGCCATGGTCAAAGAACCCTCAGCAAATAAACGCCGGAAAAGATTAGGAAAACGAAACGCAACAACAAAAGCATCTGTAAACGCGCTCGTGCCTAAAAATAGCGCTACTACCATATCTCGCAAAAAACCAAATATTCGAGATACGAGCGTCGCCCCTGCAACTGTTCCTGCATTACGAACAAATGTTTTTTGATTTTTATCTTCTACGGACATAGTATTCTTTCTATCAAAATAGTATTAATTTATGTGATTTATTTTACGAATATATTTTTAGCTGATGTTGATATTTATTCCTGTTTTGAGGGCATATTTTTTCTTTTTTCGCTAAATATTTATTCTATAATCTTATTCTTTGAAAATTATTTGAAGCCACCAGATTTGATTCTTGCTAAGTATTTTATTTTTATAGTTTTCGTATATTATATATTTTTTACATTTGATTCTAAATTCTCTGTGATTTATTTATCCTCTTGCTCACTTGCAGTATCTAAACTCCCCTGTTTAAGCTCAGCATTTAAAGCCTTCTGCTCACTCGTATCTTCTATACTTTTAACGCATAAACTAGCATCTATGGCCTGTGATATCTGCTCTAAAAATGCCATGGCATCCTCTGGAACAACATCATCTAAAATAGCACCTGCACTATATTCTGTTTTGTTTTCTTGCATTATTTTCCCTGTCTCGCATTATTTTTCTTGTTCCGTGCTATTTAGTCTTAGATTTTTTCGCTTTGAAATTTTTCACTAAGAACTGCTAGCCCATGCAGAAGTAAATTTGGCTCGACAATATCTATATACGAGCAGACTTTCGCAACTTTTTGCGAAAAACCACCTGTTGCGACTATATACATTTTACCGCCCAAAGTTTCCTCTAAACGCTTACAAAGCCCCTCTGTTACACTTGCAAAACCATGGAGCATGCCTTGATTTATGAGCGATTCGGTGGGCGCTGTGATATCTATTTGCGTGTTTTCGAGCACTAAACTTATGTTTGGTATTTTAGCAGCGTTTGCTGTGAGTGCTTTTGTGGAACCCTCTAAACCTGAAAATATTAACGCACCGAGCATGGTGTTTTCTTTCATGCAGCTAAATGTTGTGGCTGTACCAAAATCTACTACTATTATATTCTTTTCTTTATATAAATTTCTTGCTGCAAATAAGCCCACAAGCAAATCTGCTCCGCATTCTTCTTTATAGGGATACGTGTTTTCTAATGGTATTTCAAAATCTTTTGGAATAAATAGTACAGGACATGAAAAATATTCTTTTAGTACAATTTTTGCGATATTCTCTATATTTGGAACAACAGATGATATACAAATGCATTTGCAATTTGAACTATCTAACTGCCAGTCTTTGCAAAAAAAAGATATTTGTTCTTTAAATATTTCTTCTGTTGTCTCTTTTGTCTGTGCAAATACACACTGTTTTTTTATGAGCCCGTTTTGCACAAGAGCCATTTTTATGTTACTGTTACCTACATCAAAAATGATAGAATATATCATAAAAAAATCCTCTATTTAATTTAAGAGTATAAAAAACTTGGGGAATTGTTTTCTTGATGTATTTATAAATCTATTTTATAAATAAAGAAATAAGAAATAAAGGGTATTTTGAAAAATTTATCACAAAAACAAGAAGCCTATATGCTAAAAGCACAGATTCGCCTTTTAGAGGCATCTTTTTCGTCGCTTATTAGCTATAATAAAAAAGTGCTCCATATCGCTTGTGGTGATACTTCTCTTTCGCCTTTTTTCACAAGAAAAGGATTTGATTATACAGGCATTGATGCAAGACCGCAGTGCATACAGGATATACGAGAAAAAAATATCCCACTACGTCACTCGCTACATATAACTAATACTTCTGCTCTGCCTTTTGATGATAACTCCTTTGATTATGTTGTGCTATGGAATGCATCTATTGATAGAGCCAGTAGCCTTGAGTCTATTTTTACAGAAGCTGTGCGGGTTGCATCTTCATCTTTTATCTACGGTGCGTGGAATAAATACTCCCTACACTCACTCTGCAAAGGTTCTGCTTTTACAAGTGGCAGTGCCGTAAACTCACAAAAAACCTATCTAAAAAATAGTTGCTTTTTTGTGGACAAAGAACTCTTTCAAAATCCTTTCCTTATTAAAAGAAGACTCCGATTAATTGCTGGATATCCTATTGCTTGGGAAAAATCTGTACAACTTTTACCCCTTGTAACAAAAAAAATTATTCCACTTAAACCGCTACTTTTACCTACATATTTTGGTACTTTTTTTTCTATGCGAGTCGATTTTACAAATATAAAACCGCTCACTTCGCACCCATTACACATTTATAAACCTCAAACTGACTCAACTTTATAAAAATACTGGCTGAAGTTTATAAAAATAAAGCCTAAGGAAATAATTTCAATTTATAGTACTAGAAACTACACTCTGCCCATAAATAACTTTTAAAATATATCTTTTATTGAAAACATATATGCCAATAATATAAAATGAAATAATAGCGCTAAGCATCTTCCCAAAAAAAAAATTGAACCTATAGTATATAAATCAGACTAGAATAAAATAGCACATCTAAAAAACGGAGCCTCTATGAAACTGCATGGATTTACATTAGAAAAAGAACAAGAAATTAAAGAGCTTGCACTGAACGCTCAAGTCTGGATACATGATAAAACATCTGCAAAAGTACTCTCCATTATAAATGATGATGAGAATAAAGTTTTTGGTATTTCTTTTCGCACCCCGCCTGAAGATTCAACAGGTATCGCACATATTTTAGAACATTCCGTTCTCTGTGGCTCAAAAAAATATCCTTGTAAAGAACCATTTGTGGAGCTTTATAAAGGTTCCTTGCAAACTTTTTTAAACGCCATGACCTATCCAGATAAAACCTGCTATCCTGTGGCATCAACAAACACACAAGATCTCTATAATCTTATGGATGTGTATCTTGATGCTGTGTTTTTCCCGAACCTAACAGAAGATACCTTACGCCAAGAAGGCTGGCATTATACTGTGGAAGAAAATACAGATAATGAAGATAGTGCAAAAAGTGAACCGACCCTCGCCTTTAAGGGTGTTGTTTTTAACGAGATGAAGGGCGTTTATTCCTCAGCAGATTCCATCCTTTACGAACAAAGTCAGCAGTCTCTTTTTCCAGACATAAGCTACGGGCTCGATTCTGGTGGAAACCCTGAAGATATCCCAAGTTTAACTTTTACACAGTTTATGGATTTTCATAAAAAACACTATCATCCATCGAACAGCTATACTGTTTTCTACGGTAACGACCCAGCAGAAAAAAGACTAGAAAGATTAAATGCTGTTTTTGAACTTTTTGATGCGAGCGATGTGAACACAGAAGTGAGCTTGCAAAAAGCTTTTGATAAGCCAGTATATAAAGAAGTACCTTATGCTGTTTCAAAAGATGATGAAGATACACTAAGCCATATTACTGTAAACTTTGCTCTTTGTGAATCTACAAACGCAAGTGAGAATATGGAACTGCATATTTTAGAACAAATCCTCATAGGGCTTCCGTCCTCACCTCTCTATAAAGCCCTTGCAGATAGCGGACTTGGAGAAGATATCACAGGCGGAGGACTTGAGGCAGATTTACGACAAATGTTCTTTTCTGTGGGCATGAAGGGTGTAAAAAAACAAAATGTTTTCCATGTGGAAAAACTTATTTTCGATACACTCAGACAACTAGAAAAAAATGGTATTGATGCAGAAGATATTGACGCAGCTCTTAATTCTTTTGAGTTCGCACTAAGAGAAAACAACACAGGCTCATACCCTCGAGGTATTGCTCTTATGGTCTTATCTCTTCGTACATGGATACATAATAACGACCCATTAACACTACTACCTTTCCAAGCAGAAATTGATGCGCTGCGTAAAAAAATACAAAATAATGAAAAAGTATTTGAGAAACTGCTCAAAAAATATTTTATAGAAAATAACCATAGAAGCACCATAGTGCTTGTTGCAGATACTAATCTACAAGAAGAAAATGATAAAAAGGAAAAAGATACCCTTGCAAAACAAGCAGCTCTTTTAGGAAAAGACGGTATAGCAAAGCTTAAAAACATAAGCGAAATACTACAGAAAAAACAAGCAGAGCCAGATAGTGCAGAAGCGCTCGCAACTATTCCACATCTGCAAATAAAAGACCTTGCAAAAACTGAAACTCCTGTACCGTATGAAACAAAAGATATTGGCGTAACACTGCACACTCAAGACCTTGCAACACGTGGCATTGCGTATTTATCTCTCTGTTTTAGCACTAAGGCAGTGCCAACTAAGTACATTCCTTATTTGTCTATTTTTGGAAGAATCCTTCTTGAAACAGGCACAGATAAATATACTTTTGAAGAACTCACTCGCCTTATAGCACAAAAAACAGGTGATATTTATTGCAGACCTATTTTTGCAAAAGATGATCTAAGTGGAAATCCTCTAGAACTTTTCACTTGCCAAGGAAAAGCAACAAAAGAACATTGTAAAGACCTTATAACGCTCATGCAAGAGATACTGCTCTCTGCTAATTTACACAATAAAGAGCGCATTAGTCGTATTATTACAGAAACAAAATCTCGCATGGAGCAAAGTGTTATACCAAGCGGGCACCAAATGATGGGAAGTCGCTTAAAAAGTAAATATACCGTAAGCGCATGGATGCAGGAGCAAGTAGCTGGAATTGACGCCTTATTTTTCATGCGCAAACTTGAAAAAGAAGATTTTGCAACTATTCAGAAAGATTTAGAAAACTTGCGCAGTATTTTAATCCAAAAAAATGCTCTGTGTATAAATCTTGTGGGCGATAAAGAAATACAGAAAATAATAGAAACAGATATTCAAGAGCTTTTGTCTAAACTTCCAAATAAAGAACTTGCAAATGATTCTGCTAATACTCTTGCTAGAGTACTGCCTGAAAGTGCAGACAAAGAAGCGTTTACAATACCTGCGCAGGTAAATTATGTGGGCAAGGCTTTTAAATTATCAGACTGGACTTTCCATGGCTCAGCCCTTGTGGCAAATAAGCTTTTGCGCACCTCGTACCTCTGGGAGCAAGTGCGTGTTATTGGCGGTGCTTACGGTGGTTTTTCTGTTCTTGATTATAAAAATGATCTTATGATTTTCCTCTCATACAGAGACCCGAACATGGAAAAAACACTCGCTGTTTATGACAAAGCCATAGATTATCTTGCAAACTTAGAGATAAGTCAGACAGAGCTTGAAAATACTATCATTGGTGTTTTTGGCGAGCTTGATGGCTATCTTTTAGCGGACGCAAAAGGTTTTTCAGCATTTATGCGAAGGCTCACAAATGATAAAATTGAAACACGAAATGAACTACGAAAACAAGTGCTTGAAACAAACATCTCGCACATAAAAGAGTTTGCAAAAGCGCTTAAAAATGCGCTTAGTAATACAAAAATTGCAGTGCTTGGAGCAGAAGAAAGCCTTAAAAAGAGTGACGAAACATTCGTGTTCACAAAAGTTTTATAAGAGTTTAATTTTATTAGACTTTTATAAGATATTATGAGCTTTTATGAGATTTGATTAAGTAATTGGCTCTCATTAAGTTTTGTGAATAGAGTGTGTTATTTTAATGATAAGCAAGCTTAATTAGAACGAGACTCATGCATGGATAACAGTGTCTTGTATATAAAATAAAACTCGCTATAAAATCTAGCTAGTTGAAAAATAAGTATAAAAAAAGCCCCTTAAATTTAAGGGGCTTTTTTTATGATATACACTATTTATGCTGTATAAATATATGTGAACATATATGCTGAGTTGTAATATTTTAAATATTTTTAGCTTAGTTTAAATATTTTTATAATAACAAATACGCTACATGTACATTTTTTATTATACAGACATTATGAGGTATAAATACTAGTCGTTATATTTTTTTGCATATTTAGCATCATTATACATGCCCTCACCGTGCTCTTTCTTTCCAAATTCGCGCATGATTTTTTGCCCTTTCTTAGAGCCTACAAATTCTATAAACTGAGTAGCTGTTTCTTGCATTTCGCCATCACCTTTTGGACGACTTAAAGCATTATATGTGTTTATAAGATACTTATCTCCTCGAAATAGTATTTTTGTATCTTTCATATCTTTTTTAGCTGCAATCCAAGTTGAGCTATCTGTCATAAAATATGCACCGTCTTTATCTGCCATTTTTAAACTTGCAAGCATGAATGTTTTAGAAGGTATATACCACGCACCTTTTGGAGTGATACTTGCCATTTTCCAAATACTCATCTCTTTTTTATGTGTGCCAGAATTATCTGCTCTTGTGATAAATTTTGCACCTGATTTTGCTATGCGTGCATAGGCATCTTGAGCATTTTTTGCGTCTGCTATTTTTGCTGGGTCATTTTTTGGTCCTACTATATAGAACTCATTAGAACCTATAAGAGTTCTGTTCGCTGCCCAACCATTTTTTATTGCTTCTTTTTCTGCTTTTGGCGCATGCACCATTGCTACATCTATTTTATCTGCCTCTAAAAGTTGCAGAGATTTTCCTGAACCTGCTTTTATCCAAACCATTTTTACATTTTTTTCACGAGAAAATGCTTCTGCCAAAACTTGTAATAATCCTAGTTCCCCAGGGCTACCTGTTGCTAGTGTGAAAGATTTTTCACCAGTTCCAAATACTACTGACTTAGCATAACTTTCTGCAGATACTGCTGTTAGCATTAAAAAGGCACATACCAATGCTACAATTGATTTTCTCATAATTAAAAATTCCTTATTAATATTTACTTATCCCTTTTGAATAACAAAAAATATTCTTTTCTGTCAACTAAAGCATAATTAAATTAAAAAGAAAGATTTAAACCATAAAATAGTCTGTACCGCAGAGATTTTCCTAAACCTGCTTTTACAAAAACATTTTTTTCATTTTCTTCACGAGCAAATGTTTCTGTAAAAACCTGCAATAATTTTGACGCATCAGGGCTATTTGTTGATAATTTGAAAGATTTTTCACTTTTTTCAGATACTACTTCCTTAGCATAACTATCTGTAGATACTGCAATTAACACTAAAAAAGCACATACTGATACTAAAATTAATTTTTTCATAATTAAAAACCTTATTTGTATTTACTTGTTTCTTTTAAGTAAAAAAAATATTATTTTCTGTCAACTAAAGCATAAATAAATTAAAAAGAAAGATTTATACTATAAAATATTTTCGTATTCACGAAATAACAGTATTTATAAGATAACTTGTAAATATGTAATATAATCTCATATTTACAGTACAACGTCACAATCTTAGATACACTTCACATTAGATGCACGCTCTAATATCATATCCTCACTAGCTATAAATAATAAGTGAGACAAATTGAAACAGCAGATTTTCTCATTTTAGTGCAGTATAGCTTAGTGCAGTACAGCTAATCAAAACTCTTTTCTAATGGGTCTATTGTACGAGATGGAAGTAGCCCTTTAAATGGTCCGTCCTGATAGGCTTGGAGCAAGTTATACTGTGCATCTTGCGTATACTGTGCGTGTCCTCTACTTTTCTCTGTTCCATCATAATATGCACCATTTTCATCTAATATATGTTCTATTCTTATTATGAACATATTTATAAATTCTTCGCCCAAGCCACTAAATACAAGCGCGCCTAAGCAAATTTTACCTTTAATTTTTGAAAATTCTTCTAGACTCATGGTCTGTGTTTCTAAATCTTTTTGATGCGTAATATGTCCCCAAACAAGATATCCGCTTGGTATAGTAATTGGTTCTTCTGCATCTATTATAGTATGCGGCATAACAATACATGATGAGCCTATTTGAATTGGTGAATCTTCACTTCCACGTAAGAAAGAATTAAACCCTATAAAAACATGCTCTTCTAAATAAACATATAAAAGCTTACCACCATGCGCTATAACACAGTATTTTTCTAACGTAGAGTTGATTATACAACTGTTTTCTTGTGCATTACCACCGTTACCAAAGGCAACATTTTCTAGATATGCTCGGTGTGCTATGAGTATATTTCTTCCCAAAGAGCAGTCGCCCATAAGTACTGCAAAACGACTTACAGAGCCATTTTTACTCGCATGAGTAATGGCTGCGTCCACACTACTATAAGGTGCATGAAAATTCTTTCGATACTCACTAATAAAATCGATAAAATCACCTTTCGGTTTTTCGCCAGCCTCGAACATTATATATTTTTTGAGCACAGAGCATGGATAAATATATCTAAACTCAAAACTATTCTCTTTTTTCAGCCAAACATGCCCTTTAGGAATCTGCCCATGATTGAGCTCATCGACCATAACATATGAGAAAAGTCCAAATTCTGAAGAGCGACATGTTGAAAAATCGAGCGTTGCAAAAGGAGCAATAAAACAACCTTCAACTGTGCTACCATGAATATTTGAATAATGCAGCGCACAGGTATTTGCTATAAGAAACTGCTCAAAATTCAGCAAATTATGAGAATGATTATGCACAAGTACTTTTATAAGCAGACTATTTCTTATGACCACCTGCTCATCTTCTTGCAATTTTATAGGCATATCGTTTACATTAACAACTGTACCTTTTGGTTTCAGCTCATCGCCTCTGATATCTGTTTTATATAAAATAGAAGTACGTACTTCACAGCGTCCTAAAAAAGAACTTGATGCTATACCTGAGTGTTTGAAACGAAAATGAAGCGAGTGTCTTGCTGTTATGCCAAAAAAACCATAGAATTCTGCATAATTTTCACGCGGGCGCATATTTGATAAATACGGATGTATGTCCAAAGAGGAATTATGCAAATTAATACTCACTCGTGTAAGTATATGATCATATAATTTATCTAATTCTGCCTGCATAAAACCACTCTCTTTCAAACTATGAAAAGTCCGTTTTTGTATAAATTTGTAATTCACATGGTATAAAAAAAAACGCCACTCTGCAAATCTTTTCTATTATTGTTCACTTTACCATAATAATCACTTTTTGACAAAAAAAAAGGCTTAGAAAATTCTAAACCTTTTCGCGCATACTTTTCATATGCATTTTTTGCTTTTTCCTAATATTTTGCCATAATAATTATAACAAAACATTATTCCTATAAAACTTTTTATACTTGCTTCTTCATATAAAAGGCACTCACATTGCTCTCATAATCACATTTTCAAAACATTTTTTAAAAAACTACTCTTATTCTGGACGAACTGTCATAACAGTAATTTTTGTACTTTTAAGTACACGCTCTGCTACAGAACCGAACAAGAAGAGATCTAAACCTTTTCTTCCATGTGTTCCAAGTACAAGCAAATCTGCATTGAACTTTGTAATTGTATCTAAAATTACCTCTGGTGGATAACCAGAAACAACTTCAAGTTCTACATCTACACCTTCAAAGTACTCTTTTTTTAAGTTTTCTAAGTCAAGTAGAACACTTTCTCTTGCCTTTTCCACTGCATCGCCTAAAGATGGTGGTAAAACTACATAGCCACCATATGTTTCTGGCAATTGCACAACATGCAATAGTTTTACCTTCGCATTGAATTTTTTTGCCATACTACTTGTTGTTGCTATAATTTTTTCTGATACAGCAGAAAAATCAACGGGACACAAAATACTCTTAAAATCACTCATCGTGTATCCTCCAAAAAATTTTATTTTCTATATCTTATTATACATAAGAAATCATAATTTTGCAACTACATTCTATTAAAACTTAACTTTCATTTAATATTTCTACAAAATTAGCCTCAAGATAAGTATAAAAAAAATATATACTTTTCTGTTAATATTTTTTATTATTAATTCATATTATATTAAAAATATTTTACAGAATTATAAAGGGGCAAAAGCCATGAAGAAACTGGGATCTCGCATACGCTCATTTAGAGAAAAACAAAATTTATCTATCGATAGTCTTGCTACACAAGCTCGCATCACACCACAAATGCTAGAGGCTATTGAGAAAAGTGAAATATCCCCATCTCTTGCGCCACTCGTAAAAATAGCCCGTGCTTTAGGTGTTCGTTTAGGTACTTTCTTAGATGATCAGATTAGCAAAGACCCACTCATTATAAAACTTGCAGAAAGAGAAGAAGAAGTTTCAACACATGGTGCGCTTAAAAATAAAACTGCTATGCGCTTTTTCTCCCTTGGAAAAGGTAAGAATGATCGCCATATGGAACCTTTTTTCATAGAACTCTTAGCAGAATCTCAAATTGACCCACAACTTTCATCGCACGAGGGCGAAGAATTTATTCTTGTACAAACTGGACAAGTTTTTATTCAGTACGGTGCGGAATCCTCCATTCTTAAAGCTGGTGATTCTATTTATTATAACTCCATTGTTCCTCATTATATTATTAGCCATGGCGATGAACCAGCATCAATTTGTGCTGTGATTTATTTTCCTGAATAAAGTTCTTAAACTGGTATAAAAATACTAAAAAATATGAGAATCTAATGGATTAGCTATTTAAGAGTACAAGTAATTTAATAGATTTAATAGATAAATAAGGTATTAGCTAATGACTACAGATTTTGCACCCCGAAATGTTACCATTGGACAACTTTTAGATGAAACTGTTCAAAAATATCCTAAACAAGATGCGGTTGTCTATACAGATAGAAATTTTCGCCTCACTTGGGAAGAATTTTCAGAAGAGGTTGATAATACCGCCAAAGGGCTTATGGCTCATGGTGTTAAAAAAGGTGAAAAAGTAGCTGTTTGGGCAACAAATGTTCCTCACTGGATTACGCTCCAATTTGCCACAGCAAAAATTGGCGCAATTCTGCTTACTGTAAACACCGCTTACAGAGAAAAAGAACTGGAATATCTGCTCATGCACTCAGAGGCTGAGAATATTTTCCTAATAGATTCTTACCGAGAAATAGATTACCTGCAAACACTCTATACCCTTGTTCCTGAGCTTAAAACACAGAGCAGAGAAAACTTTAAAAGTGAACGGTTTCCACATCTTAAAAGAGTGTTCTTCTTAGGACAAGAAAAACATCGTGGTATGTTTTCTCTACCAGAAATAACCGCCCTTGCGTACATGATATCAGACGAAGAATATAAAGAGAGACAAGCAAGTCTTGACCCGCACGATGTTGTTAATATGCAATATACCTCAGGTACCACAGGATTTCCAAAAGGTGTACAGCTCTCTCATGCATCTATTGGTAACAACGGTTACTGGATTGGGAAAAATCAAAATTTAAGCTCAAAAGATAGACTATGCTTGCCAGTACCACTTTTTCACTGCTTTGGTTGCGTACTTGGAGTACTCGCCTGTGTTAACCATGGAACAACCATGGTCACGCTCGAAACTTTTGATGCTGTGCAAATTATGGCAAGTATCGATCAAGAAAAATGTACCGCTCTCTATGGTGTACCAACCATGTATATCGCTATTTTAGAGCACCCACTTTTCACACGTTTCGATTACTCCTCTCTTCGCACAGGTATCATGGCAGGCTCCCCTTGCCCTGTTGCTATTATGAAAGAAGTCATAGAAAAAATGAACATGCGTGAGATTACAATATGTTATGGACTAACAGAAGCATCACCTGTTATGACTCAAACCGTACTTGGTGACAGTCTACGACAAATGACAGAAACCACAGGGCGCCCTATGGCGGGCATTGAGCTTATTATTTTAGATCCAGAAACATACGAAGAGCTTCCAAGAAATGAAATAGGGGAAGTTTGTTGTCGTGGATATAATGTCATGAAAGGATATTATAAAGATGAAAAAGCCACTGAAAATGCTATTGATAAAAATAAATGGCTGCATTCAGGTGATTTAGGTGTAATGGACGATGAAGGTTATCTGACCATTACAGGACGATTAAAAGATATGATTATCCGAGGTGGAGAAAATATTTACCCAAGAGAAATAGAAGAATTTATCTATACAATAGATGGTGTTTCTGATGTGCAGGTAGCGGGTGTGCCAAGTGAAAAATTTGGTGAAGAAGTAGGTGCGTTCATAATTTTAAAAGAAGGATTCAGCTATCAACCTGAGGATATTAAAGATTTTTGTCGGGGGAAAATATCACGCTACAAAATACCTAAATATGTTGTATTTTTAGCTAGCTACCCCATGACTGCAAGTGGGAAAATTCAAAAATATAAACTACGAGAAATGGCAGCAGAAATTTATCCGAATGCATAAATAATTTTTACTTAGCGCATAAACTAGCACTAAAAATAAACGTATATGAGCAAAAAATATTTTTATAATAAGCTTCTTAATGTTCTTAAAACAAAAATAGATCTATTACAAAAAATAAACCTATAAGCCAAATAAATATGGTTATTAATGAGCTTTTCAATTCTTAAAACAAAAACAGAACTATAATCAAAAATTCTACAAAAAAAATGGAGGAAATATCATGCAAGAAAGCTACAAAGAAATTGCCCCACGTCTAGTTGGTCTAAGAGATTCCTTAGATATTACCATAAATGAAATGTCAGAGATACTGCAAATAGACGCAGAAACTGTTGCACTTTATGAGTCTGCTAAAGTAGAAATTCCTGTGGGATATTTACTGCAAGTTTCAAAAACTTTTTCAATGGATCTTATGGCACTTATTTCTGGTGATGAATCACGATTAAGAAACTATTCCATTGTAAAAAAAGGGCTAGGTTTAAATGTTGATAGACGTGAAAGTTACGATTATCAGAGCCTTGCCTCTCGTTTTACTGGAAGAAAAATGGAACCTTTCTATATAAAAGTCCCTCCAAAAGAACGTGCCGATATGAAACAAGTTGCGCACAAAGGACAAGAATTTATCTATATGCTAGAAGGACGCCTTGAAATTCTTCTAAATGATGAATACCACATTTTAGAAGTAGGAGATTCTCTTTATTTCAACTCAAAAACTCCCCATGCCATACGAGGGCTCGATAATAAAGAAGCCCATTTTATTGATATTATTTTATAGAAAATATTCTTACATTTAAAATATTTTTAAACTCGCACTTATCTAAGAGGTACTCTCATGAAAATAGAAAAAATTTACCCGAAAAATTCTCAAGAATTTGAGACTATGTTTAAGCCAGAATGTCCAAAGAATTTTAATTTTGTGTTTGATGTTTTTGATGAAATAGCAAACCGAGAACCAGAAAAAATAGCTCTTATCCATGTAGATAATGAAGGAATTAAAAAAGAACTGAGCTTTGCAGAACTGCAAGAGGCATCTATTCGCCTAGCTGATAGCCTACAAAAAAATGGGCTAAAAAAGGGCGATAAAGCAATGCTTATCCTCTATCGTCGCATAGAATTTTGGGTAACTATGCTCGCTATGCACCGAATTGGAGTACTGCCCATTCCATCACCATCACTTTTAACAGAACATGATATAGAAACACGTGCAGCCTATGCAGGTATCACAACTTTCATAGTAGAAGATTCCATAGCAGAAAGAATAGATAAAGCACTTGCTGGTAAAGAACACCTAACTATTGTAGCAGGAAAGAAAACAGCAGGAACACTTTTCTTTGATGAGCTTATAGAAGCAGGCGATAAAAACTTCAAAGCAGACTACGAAGTAGGCGGCGAAGATCCGCTGCTTATTTTCTTCTCATCTGGCACAACAGGCATGCCGAAAATGGTTCTACATAATCATTATTACGCCATGGGGCATCTAACAACTGGCTTATATTGGCACAATTTAGAAAAGAACGATATACATCTCACTCTTTCAGATACTGGTTGGGGAAAAGCTCTTTGGGGGAAATTCTACGGACAATGGATGGCAGAATCTGCTGTTTTTGTTTGGGATTTCAGAGATAAATTTGACGCAAAACTCTTGCTCGATATTATAAGTAATCATCAAATTACAACTTTCTGTGCACCTCCAACAGTTTACCGATTTCTTATAATGGAAGATATTGCAAAATGGAATCTCTCAAATTTAAGACACTGTACAACAGCAGGGGAGCTTTTAAATGATTCTGTTTTTGACACATGGAAAAAAATTACAGGCTTATCTATCCGAGAAGGCTATGGACAAACAGAAACATGCCTGCAAATTGCAACATTTCCATGGATGGAAGCAAAACCAGGGAGCATTGGTAAAGCAGTGCCAGGTTGGGAGATTGAACTCCTTAATGCAAATGGTGAAATTTGTGAAAATGGAGAAGAAGGTGAAATTTGTGTTCGCTTACATTCAGCGGATAAAAATAATGGAGTGCTAGGACTTTTTGATAGCTATCTTTACGAGCCAGAAAAAACAGCCGTTGCAAAAATTGATGGTTATTATCATACAGGCGATAAAGCTTGGAAAGATGAAGATGATTATTTTTGGTTCTTAGGACGCATTGATGATCTTATAAAAAGCTCTGGCTACAGAGTAGGACCATTTGAGGTTGAGAGCGCTCTCATTACTCACCCTGCGGTTGTAGAAGCAGCTGTAACTGGTGTTCCTGACCCTGTACGTGGGCAAGCTATAAAGGCGACTATTACTCTTAGAAAAGGATTTGAACCCACTGAAGAGTTAAAAAAAGAAATACAAAATCACGTAAAAAAAGTTACTGCTCCTTATAAATACCCACGTATTATTGAGTTTGTGTCTGAGCTTCCAAAGACCATTAGCGGAAAAATTCAGCGCAAGAAAATTCGTGATGCAGATGCTATAAAATATGCGGAAAAAAACAAATAAAAAGCTGAAACAATTCGTTCTAAAAAATATAAAAAAGGAGCCTGTCCATGGCAATACATGTTGCAACCCACCCTCTTATAAAACATAAGCTCGCACTTTTACGAAGAAAAGATATAAGCACCCATGAGTTTCGTTCTCTTTCTACCGAGATAGCTCGTCTTTTAACCTACGAGGCAACAAAGAATTTAGAAACTGAATCTGTTACTTTAGAAGGCTGGGCAGGAGTATTAGAAGCAGAAATGCTTAAAGGTAAAAAAATTACAATCGTGCCTATTTTACGAGCAGGGCTTGGAATGATGGACGGTGTGCTTGATATGATTCCAAGTGCAAAGGTGAGTGTTGTTGGTCTTTACCGTGACGAGGAAACACTTGAGCCTGTGGAATATTATGTAAAACTTGCAAGTAATATTGAAGAACGCACCGCACTTATTTTAGACCCAATGCTTGCAACTGGTGGAACGCTTATAAGCACCATCGATATTTTGAAAAAACATGGCTGCACACGTATTTGCGGTCTATTTCTAGTGGCTGCACCTGAGGGTATTGAAAAAGTGCAAAAAGCACATCCTGATGTGGATATTTATGTTGCAGCTATTGATAAGTGTCTTAATGAGCAAGGGTATATTTTACCTGGCTTAGGGGATGCGGGCGATAAGATTTTTGGAACAAAATAAAATTGATACGCTATACTATTTTAGAATAAAATAAAAATATGCTGGCTATATTTTAGAAC
>CAMQUX010000004.1 GCA_947037905.1 uncultured Desulfovibrionaceae bacterium
CTTTTGTTGTTGCTCGTTTAGCAGTTGGACAAATATCTCCACTCACACTTGGTGCGTCTAGATGGCTTGTTGCTCTTATAGCACTCTCAATCTTCACACTTCCTAAACTAAAACAAGAATGGCCTATAGCAAAAGCATTTTTGCCAAACATTCTTCTTGCTTCGCTAACTGGTATGGCAATGTTTGCGCCACTTAGTTACTTTGCTGCACAAACAACCACTGCTGCAAATTTAGGACTTATATCTGTTACATCTCCTATGTTTGTTCTTGCTATCTTAGCATTTAAAGGCGAAAAACAATCTAAAAATACTTGGATTGGTTGTACTATTGCACTACTAGGCTCTGTATACCTTGTTACAGGTGGTAGCTTAGAAACACTCACTTCTTTAAAACTTGTTAAAGGTGATTTGATCATGCTTATTGCTGCTCTTGGTTTTGCAGTATATAGTATATCTATCCGTTCAATCCCTGAAGGATTATCTCAAAGTTCTATGCTAACACTTCTTGCTTTCTTTGGGCTAGTGTTTATGTTCCCTATGCTTATTTGGGAATGGACAACTCCTGCGTTCGTATTTAACCTCAATGCAAAAGTTATCTTTAGTATAGCATTTACAGGTCTTGGCGCATCTCTTGTTGCTTGGTGGACTTATAATACTGCTATTGAATACGCAGGTGCTGCTCTTGCAAGTATCCTTTATTACACACTACCACTTTTTAGCGCGCTTTTAGGATTTCTTGTTTTAAAAGAAGCTATCTCAAGCACTCAGCTAATTAGTGCTGCACTTATTATTGGTGGCATTTACTGGTCATCACGTAAATAATACTGGTCAATACAAAAATAATTTAATAGGTATAGTATTTACTGAAAATATGTGAATACTATACTTATTTAATAGAAACTATTTGCAAAGGACACTTCTCATGGCTAAAACAACAGAAAATATTCTCCCAAGTGGAGAAAAAGAACATGTAACACTACATGTTAACGGTGAAGATATATCACTATTAATAGAAGCACACTGGACACTTTCTAAAGTGCTTCGCAATGGCTGTTCCCTAACAGGAACAAAAGAAGCGTGCGATGCTGGTGCATGTGGTGCATGTACTGTTTTAATTGACGGTATAGCACGCCCTGCGTGCATGCTTTTAGCGCGTGAGCAAGTTGGAAAAAAAATAGAGACCATTGAAGGGCTCGAAAAAAACGGACAACTTCACCCTATTCAAGAAGCATGGCTTGAAGAATATGGCGCACAGTGTGGGTTTTGCTCACCTGGGTTTATTATGACAACAAAAGCGCTACTAGCAAAAAATCCAAACCCAAATGATGATGAAATAAAAGAAGCCCTCGGTGGTAATCTTTGTCTTTGTGATAACTACGAACATATCATTCTTGCAGTTAAAAGTGCTGCTAAAAAAATCGCAAAAGGAGGAAAATAATGCCTCGTTCAAGCTCAATAGGAAAAGACGTTATTCAAAAAGATGGCCGTGCACGTGTAACAGGTGAGGCAAAGTTCTATGCCGATTACCAAATCGGGGGACTTTTACAAACCCGCATTCTACGTAGCCCATACCCTGCAGCAGATATTCTATCAATAGATACAAGTCGTGCAGAAGCACTACCAGGTGTAAGCCTTGTAATGACTCATTTAAACTACCCACAAGCATTTCGTAGCAGCCTCTATTATGTTGGCGATTTAGTTGCAGCAGTTGTGGCAAAAGATACTGAGACTGCAGAAGAAGCTTTAGAGCTTATTACAGTAGAATACGAACAAAAAAAATTCGTACTCAGCTTAGAAGATGCAATGAAAGAAGACGCTCCAGAAGTTTTTGAGGGCGAAAAAAATAATCACGACTGGGAATTCCACGCTTTCTTAAGCGACAGAGACCCAGAAACTCGTCTGTTTAAAACAAAAACTCCTGGTCCATATAACGGCTTTGGAGATATTGAAAAAGGCTTTGAAGAGGCAGATTATATTATTGAGAAATCAAATATATCATATGCTCTTTGTAAAGCACCTGCTATGGAATCTCGAGGCTGTAGCATGAACTATGATGGAGTAAAACTTCAAGTTTATACCCACTCTCAAGGTATGCATGATGAAAAATATGCGCTAGCACAAGTTCTTGGCATAGGTCAGGATAAAATAAACTACGTATCACCTTATACAGGTGGTGGTTTTGGTGGTAAAAATCCAGCAGTTCAAAATAGAAATATTCCATCACATTATCTTATAATAGCAGGTCTTGCTTGTCTTGATCTTAAAAAACCTGTGCACTGTGCCTATTCTCGTGAAGAAGAAATGGTTTGCGCTTGGTCTCGTGGTAGTAGTGTTGATGTAAAAATAGGCTTTAAAAAAGACGGAACACTTACTACAATGGATTATACTCACCGTCAAGAAACATGCTCAGGTGGAGACAAATGGCCACCTAAAAATGCTATGCTTGCAACTGGTGCAGTGCTCTATTCTCGTAACTGTGAAAATTTACGTGCTAAAATCAACTACATAAACACTAACCGTTTCACAGCTGTTGGCTGGCAAGGTTATGGCGTTCCTGAGGGACATTTTGGCGTTGAAACTACTATGGATACAGCCGCTTATGAACTAGGTATCGATCCTGTTGAACTACGCAAAAAAAACTGCATGCGTGCAGGTGATATCGATGCTGGTTGGGATCCACTTACTTATATATCAGCATATATTTCTGGCTCAGGCATTGAAGAATGTCTCGATGCTGGTTCTGAACGTGTTAGCTGGAAAGACAAATGGCAACATCCTGATAAAAAAGCATCACGTGTTCGTAATGGACTGGGCGTTGCAATTTTTACTATGGGTGCTGGTCGTGTTGGTCAAGGTAACTCAAGTGAAGCTATTGTAAAAATCTATCATGATGGATCAGTTGCTCTTGTTTGTGCTCTTTCTGATATGGGACAAGGACAACATACAGTACAGTGTCAAATTGTTGCTGAAACACTTGGTATTCCTTATGAAAGAGTAGGACTTGTAGCACATGATACAGACTCAACTCCATTTGCAACTCTTGCAGCTGGTAGTTGTGGTACTTGGATTCAAGGTTGGGCAACATATGAAGCTGCTCGTGATGCTAAAAAACAACTTCTTGTGCTTGCAGCTGAAAAAATGAACCGTAAACCAGAAGAATTAGATACTGGTACAAATGGTGTGTTTGTAATAGCTGATCCAAAAGAAATTATCAGCTATCAAGATGCATTTGGTGCTATTGGCCATTACGGTGGACCTCATGAAATAATTGGTATCTACGTTAATAACAACCCACATGAGCGTTGTTTAAAAGACGGAAATCCTGAACATATCCTTATTCCTAAAGAAAAAGGCGCTCAATTTATTAGTCTTGATGTAGATACTGAAACAGGTATTATTTCTAATATTCGTATAACCATGGCTCAAAATGTTGGGCGTGCACTTAACCCAAAAATTGTTGAAGGACAGTTATCAACCTCACGACATGGTCTTGATAATGCTGTGCTTGCAAATGATTGTATTGTTGATAAAAGAAATGGGTGGCTTATGACACCTAACTTAGTCGACTACCGTTTTAGTACTGCACTTGAGTGTGATGTAGATACTGTTATTTTAGAAATCTTTGACCCAAGCCATCCTTTTGGAGCTTCTGCTTGTGGTGAAGGTGCTGCGTGTCCAACGCTTGCTGCTTTCTCTAATGCTATTTACAATGCTATTGGTGTTCGTTTACTAGAAACACCTTTCACTCCAGAGAAAATTCTTGAAGGACTTGGAAAAATTCAGTCTAAAACTAAAAAGAAATAACTGTACGAAAAACATATAGTGCACAATAAGGAAAAATTATGAAACGTTTTACGCATATAAATGCAACAAGTGCAGAGCATGCAGTATCTTGTTTGCAAGAATATAAAGACAGCTCCTATGTTATAGCAGGTGGTAGTGATTTACTAGGTTGCTTAAAAGACAATCTTTGGATGCAAACTCCAGAAGCTATTGTAAACTTAAAAACAATTGAAGGGCTTTCTTATATAAAAGAAGAAGGTTCAACACTGCACATTGGTGCATTAACAACTCTTACAGAAGTTGCTGAGTCAAGCATTGTAAAAAAACTTGCTCCTGCCCTTGCAGAAGCAGCAAGACGCACAGCCTCTCCTTTACTACGCAACATGGGCACACTTGGTGGTAATATTTGCCAAGAGAACCGTTGTTGGTACTATCGTTATCCAAGTAAACTTGGCGGACGTATAGACTGTGTACGTAAAGGTGGCACAAAGTGTTTTGCGGTTATTGGCGAGCACAGATATCATTCTATTTTTGGCGCTGTTAATAAATGTATTGCAGTAAATCCAAGTGACACTGCTCCTGCTCTTATAGCTTTAAATGCAACTATTAAAACAACAAAGCGTACTATTGCAATAGATGAGTTTTTCTCTGCAGCACATGGTGCGGGTTCTACTATTTTAGATAGAGATGAAATTGTTCTTGAGATACTTGTGCCTGTAGCAGCAAAATCTGCAGTAAGTGCTTTTAAAAAGATTGCTTTTAGAAAATCTATAGATTTTGCACTTGTAACTTGTGCTATTGCATTAGAAAAAGATGCAGATAAAATAACTGCAGTACGAATATGTTTAAATGGTGTCTATAATAATCCAATGCGTTCACAAGAAGCAGAAGAATTTTTGCTTGGAAAAGTGCTCACAGAAGATATAGCAAAAGAAGCTGGAGAAATCGCTTTACAAAATGCGAAATCCCTATTCCAAAATATATATAAAGTACAACTAGCAAAAACTCTTGTGGCAGATACACTTCTAAGTTTATAAGTTTTTATAGCTTATAATTTTTATGACTTATAAAAAACCGCAAATAAAAAAGCTCTTCTAATAGATATTATTAGAAGAGCTTTTTTATTTTGCAAAAATTATATTAGTCATTTTTTTTATTATAACTAACTAATTATATCCCATACAACTAAATGGATATATAGTTTGATGTTTTTGCATTTATATTAGCATATATTTATACTACATAGCGTGCTTTATACCCAATTTAATAAGTAAAACATTCATAGGATACGCAAGAAAAAAACCTGTAAGCATAGCAAACTGCATCAAAAACCAAAACTGAAAAGATGCTCTATTCATTACTGTTTCTGGTGAATATTGAATAAAAGTAAGCATAAATACGTACATACCTATTTGCCATGAGGTGAGCGATAAAAAATCTGCCTTGAGCGCTCGTAAAAATGCACGTTTTGGCTCAATACGTTCCATTTGTTGAATAGCAACATATTGAAAATACACACCAATTAATAAGGCTAGTATATAATCTAAACCCCAGCCTGCTATAAGTGTTATGCCAACTATTCCAGATACTGTTTCCCCTATTATATCAGCAAGCATACACCCAGCGCCACAGTGTAGGGTAGAGAGTGTCACACCTTGCCATTTTGATTTTTGCTCCATTGGCATTGACATTGACATTGGCATGGATTTATTTTTCATATCCATGCTTGCGTCCATATCCATGTTTGCGTTCATATCCATGTTTGCGTCCATGCTCATAGATGTATCCATGTTCATGCTTGCATCCATATTCATACTTCTACTCATGTTCATGTTTGCGTCCATGTTTGTGTCCATGTTTGTATCCATGTTCATGCTGTCCATATTATCTTGCATTTCCACATTTTTGCGGCTTTTACTCATATTATTTTTTATATTCTTAATACTTGCGCTCATATTACCCATGGGCATGGCTTTCATCTTTATGCGATTACTTAAATTCATAGCTTTTATTTTCATAAAACTACTCATATTCATAAAATTCTTGTTCATGAGACTGCTCATATTCATGAAATTTTTATTCATGATATTAGCCACATTTTGAGCATTCTTATTTCTATTTCTTTTAAAAGTTATTTGATATTTTTTGTTTACTGGCTTTTGAGGATATTTTGGGCGCCCAAATGATAGGTAAGCAATTAGACCAAACCACGATGCCCAGAGCATTGTTAGTATCCAAACTACTCGCATAATCGGCATGGATTGTACATATTTCTCCGTATCAAAGTAAGTCCATAGGCTCAGTAACACTGCTGATAAAATAAAAAAAATTGCGATACTATTCATAATAACCTCTCAAATTTGATGATAAATATTTGAACGAATCCTCAAAATACTGAATTCTTAAAATAGCTGACTCATCAGTTGCTAACAATTTATTAAAAATTTATTTTCCTCGGTTTATTAAAAAAATACTCAATCACTAGGAAAAAACTATTATTTTATAAAGCACCCCAAAAAAAATAATAAGAAATTTCAATAAGTTCAGAGCTTAGCAAAACTTATAAGAGTTTAAATACTAAAAAATTATATCTATTAACAAAGAGAGTTTCATGAAATAAAATGCAGTGTAAAACAAAATAAACTTTATAAAACACGTAGTTTATACGATTCAACAAAATAAATATGAGCAATAGTATAGGAAAAATCTTGCTATACTATTGCTCATATTTTTATCTGGTACATATTCTTGTGTAGAAAAAGTTTTTTATCGCAGAAAACATTTTCATTATTAGAGAGTTAGAAACAAATACAAAAAAATGTTAGCCAAAATGAAATTTTGCAACTATTGCTTAACAAAATATTCATATTAAATAACGCTGTTATTATACTATTATCTAAAATTTATCTTATGTTTAAAAGTTAGCGATATCTATTTATGAGACTTTAATGTTGTGTGCTTGTTTAGCTGTGTGGTTGTGTGACTGTGTGGCTGTTTGGCTGTTTGGCTGTTTGGCGGCGTGGCTGTTTGTTAGATTCTAATTTATTCCTACTATCAAATTAAAACTGATCAATCTAGCACATTTAAATTTATTCTATTATATATTTTTATTTCTCTACTAGTGCATGAGTTGCAAACCAGTCTAGCACAAGTGGAACATCTACATTGGAGGGTTTTAATAAAAGCGCCTCTTCTGCAAGTGCTATGGTTTTTTGAATACGCTGAAGCTCTGCTAAAGACATTTTTTCGAGTGCACACGAAAATGAGTTGCTACAGTCTTTTAAAAAAACAAACCGTAATTGTTGTTGAATCGCTAAAAAAAAGTTCAATGCAAACTCAACACTTACAATTTCTTTATTAGTACTTTTTTCAAACCACCCAATGCCTGTTGTCCAAAAATTAAGGAGCGCATACAAATAATCTTGCATCACAGTATCTACTATTTTATTTGCTTCATTTTTTTGGCTTCCCTGCGCATCGCTTGAAACCACCCCAGATTGTTTATGGGGAAGAATAAAAACAAAACTCCGTGAGACTATTGTTTTTAACAGCTGCTCACGCTGAGGAGTAAGAATAACAAAAAGATTTTGTGGACGTGGGTCTTCTAAAGTTTTCAGCAAAGTATTAGCAGATTCGAGACCTAGTTTCTGTGCTTCGTTAAATACAGTCACACGGTAAGCACCTGCATAAGGAGCAACTCCCCAAACTGCACGCTTTTCTCGTATATCCTCAACTTTTACGCCCGCTTTGGTATCAAAAAAAAGTAAATCGTTAAAAACTCTTTCAATAAGTATCTGCTTGCATGTGGAACATATAAAACAAGGTTTACCGTCTTTTGCTTGCTTACAGTTAAAGAATGCAGCGTATTGCAGCGCGAGAGCCTCTCGTGTCTCTTGTGTCCCGCCCTCAAAGATTATACTCTGTGGTGGATTTTCTCGTAAAAATGAAAAATACCTGTATAAATGTTCCGCATTCTCTAAAGGAGCATGCACTAAACTATTTACAGGTAATTTTTCTAAATCTTCTTTTTCTGCCATTATGTATTTCTCTACAGTATTTATTTTTCTGCTACTGCTTATTTCTTGATACTATTTATTTCTTTATACTAATCTATTTTCTGTTTTATTTATTATTTCAATATATTTATATATTATTTCTATAGCAGTTACTTTTTTACAGTGATTATTTTTTTGTACTCTATTCTATAATGGCATAAATAACTTTTATTATTTATGCCATTGTTCTTAGTAGCTGTATTATTTTGTAAAAGTTTGTATTCTATCTGGTCCAACAGAAATCATTCCAATTGGCACACCTAAAAGCTCTTCTATACGAGCAAGATATTTTTGTGTGTTTTCAGGAAGTTCTGCTCTACTTTTACATGAGCTAATATCTTCTTCCCAGCCTGCTAAGGTTTCATATACTGGTTTTACTTCTGCTAGAGCATTTTGCTCTTGCGGAGGATACTGTAGCTGCTCGCCTTTATATTCGTACGCAACACAAATTTGTATTTCTTTTAACCCTGAAAGCACATCGAGCTTTGTAAGAACAAGTTCTGTTGGACCACATAAGCGAACAGACTCTCTTAAAATTACTAAATCAAGCCAACCACAACGTCTTGCACGCCCAGTAGTTGAGCCAAATTCGCCACCTGCATTTTGTAAAAAGCTTCCTGTCTCATCCATTAGTTCTGTAGGAAAAGGACCACCGCCCACTCGTGTTGTGTATGCTTTTACAATGGCAAGCATGCGCTCTAAGTCTGATGGAGCGCAACCTGAACCAATAGCTGCACAGGCACTTACTGTATTTGAAGATGTTACAAAAGGATAGGTTCCGTGATCTATATCTAAATGAATCCCCTGTGCGCCCTCAAAAAGAATAGCGCCGTCCATATTTTCTATGGCAGAAGAAACATCACATAAATACGGAATAATTCTTTCTATTACGGGTTTAAGTATTTCATAAACCTCATCTGCTTGCATAGGTTCTGTATTATATAACGCTTTAAAGAGTATATTTTTTTCAACAAGCGATTCTGCTATTTTCTCTTTAAGTAGAGCAATATCTTTAAAATCTGATGCTCTAATACCGCAACGGTGCATTTTATCTTCATAACAAGGACCAATTCCACGCCCTGTTGTGCCAATTTTATTACTGCCTGTTTTTGCCGCTTCTCTAGCTGCATCTAATTTACAATGATACGGCATAATTACGTGCGTTTTATTACTTATTCCTAAGCGTTTAGGAGAAGTATCTATTCCGCACAAACTAAGATTATCTATTTCTTTAAAAAATACAAAAGGATCAAGCACAACACCGTTTCCGATGTAGCATTTTTTGTTTTCATGCAAAATACCTGAAGGAATAAGATGCAAAATACTTTTCTCGCCATTTACAACGAGTGTATGCCCTGCATTATTACCACCTTGAAAACGAACAACCGCACTACATTCTTCTGCAAGAATATCTACAATTTTTCCTTTACCTTCATCGCCCCATTGCGAGCCAAAAATGACTATATTTTTTGCCATGAAAACACCTTCTTGTAAAATATTTCTAAATCTATTGTTTCTTATGTTGTTTATTATGCTTTTATAACATTTATATCGTTTATACTATTTATATTTTTATGATTTTTAACTCATTAGTTTATTAATAGTTTTTCAAGCATTGCTTTCTAAAGCTATTTCTTGCACTCTTTTCTAAGTTTTAATTAGTGCACATATTTAATTTTATTACCCTATAACGAGTTAAACAACATCATATATTAGACACAACGCAAAACCAATAAGCAATCTAACAAACTAAAACGCACATGCCAAACAAAATATGTACAAATTTACAATTTGCCCCAAAAAAAACTTTATGATATACATAACAGCTTGAATATATAAAAATACATCCACTCATTAAAGCAATAGCATGTTTAAATGAGTTTTATAATATCAAGAATAAAAAATGTATAGCTCATTAGTATATATTTAAAGAGAAACATCCTAAAAAATAGTAATAAAAAGTGATATTTAAGCTGATATTTTAAGCTAACATTTAAAAAAGGACACTCATAATGACAAAGAAAAATATGTACACAGAAATTAATAAAGATTCTTTCCCAAGCGATTTAACACTCGAACTTGGTGATCAAAAAATAATATTTAAAAAACAAACATGGGATATTCAAGGCGAAGTAAACGGCTTGCGTTACGGCGAAAACCCTGACCAGCCCGCTGCTCTTTATAAAATAACCAGCTCACAAGTTGAGATTGATGGCGTGCGTTTTCGAGATGAAAATGACGGGCTTGTTTCTGCGCTCACAGAAGAACATATGCTACAAGCTGGGAAACACCCTGGAAAAACAAATCTTACAGATATCGATAACGGACTAAATATATTACAATATCTTGGTAAAAAACCAGCGTGCCTTATCCTAAAACACAACAACCCTTGCGGTGCTGCTTGGACTGATGATGGTGTTGAGCACGCACTCTCTCTTGCCTTTGAAGCTGACCGTATTGCTGCATTTGGTGGTGCTATTGTTTGTAACCGCACAGTGAACAAAGCTTTTGCAGATATTGTAAACTCCTCATACTTTGAAGTAATCGCAGCGCCAGATTACGACCAAGACGCACTAGATGAGCTTAAAAAGAAAAAAAATATCCGCATAATAAAAATACCAGGAATACTCGAGCTTGATAAACTTGTAGGGCAGCCATTTCTTGATATAAAAAGCCTTATGGACGGCGGAATTATCATTCAGCATTCTTTTAGAAACCGCATACTTACTGCAGAAGATTTTCTTCCAGCCGCAGCAGAACATGACGGAACAAGCTATAATGCACGAAAACCAAGTAAAAAAGAAGCTGATGATCTTCTTTTTGCATGGGCAATAGAAGCAGGTGTGAGCTCTAATTCTGTTCTTTTTGTGAAAGACGGTGTAACAAAAGCAATAGGAACAGGTGAGCAAGATAGAGTTGGTTGTGTGCAACTTGCCATATACAAAGCACACACTAAATATGCAGATTTACTCGCATCAAAAGAACTTGGACTCTCCCTATTTGAGCTCAAACTAAAAACAAAAACTGATCCTTCTCTTTTACCTATTTTAGAGAAAATAGAGGCAAAAACTAAAGAAGACCGTGCAGGGCTTATTGGCTCTGTTGTTGTTTCTGATGGATTTTTCCCTTTCAGAGACGGTGTTGATTTGTGCATAGAACAAGGTGTGAGCGCAATAGCTCAACCTGGTGGTTCCATGAGAGATTATGAAGTTATTCAAGCTGTGAACGAAGCAAGCCCACAAGTTGCAATGGTATTTACAGGACAGCGTTCTTTCAAACATTAAGATTTTTTTACTGTTCTATCGTAATTCGTATCTATTATAATTCGTATTTATTATAATTCAATTGTAAAATTCCATAAATGTTTTGCATGGTGCGGATGTTTTTTCTAAACTGGACAGATTTTTTAAACTAAGCAGGTTTTCTAAACTGAGCAGGTTTTCTAAACTGAGCAGGTTCTCTAAACTGAGCAAATTTTCTCAACTGGGAAGGTTTTCTCGACTAAGCAGGTTTTAATTTTATGGAAATACTAAGGTATCAGATACGAATATATAAAATGTATAATTTCTCAACTTATAAACTTTTTCGGTAATATTTTATGACCCACACATCTTCACAAACACTTAAAGCTGGTTGCCTTGTTGAAATAATACAAGGGAATTCTCCACAAGTTGCTTGGGTGCTCGATATTACTGAGAACAAAGCACGCCTTTTTACTCTGCATAAGCGAGAAATAAAAATTCCAGTAAATCGATTACTGCCTTGGTTTGGTCCAAGCTACCCCCAGCAAACAAAAGAAGATATTGTACATACTCTACAAGATGCGGAAAAAAACCGTGAAGAGCTCATGAAAGATATTAATATTCTTGAGCTATGGAACACTGTACAGGGCGAAATGGAAAATGCGAGCCCGCAGCTACTTGCTGATTTCCTTTGGGAAAAGCCCACAGCAGAGCAAATTGCAAGCCTTGCTAGAGTTCTTTTTGCTACAAAAACACACTTTAAATTTCAAGCTCCAAACTTCTTAATTTACTCTGAAGAAAAAGTAGTGCTACTAAAAGAACAGAAAATTAAAGAAAACGAAAAAGAAAAATTACAGCACATTGGAATGTCCATTTTCTCTGCCCTGTGGGAAGCTTTCTCAACAGGAAAAAATCCTGTTCTGCCAGAAATGGAAACTGAAGCAGAAGATTTTTTCAAAAAACTCATTCTACATGCGCTCACAAAAAAACTCACAGAAGAAGAAATAATTATCTGGAATTATTGTAAAAAACAATTACCAGACACCCCACTTTTAGCCTTTTATCTCGCCAAAAGCTACGGGCTTATATCAGAACATTATAATGGGCTTCTTGATGAACTTGACTACTGTTTTGATGATTCGTGGGCTCATAAGCACGTGGCAGATATAGAAAATATCAAGAATAAATTTAATGAGTCCATTAAAACTCATAACGAGATTTCTTATATTACAATTGATGATATAAGCACACAAGATAGAGATGATGCGTTTTTTCTAAAAAAGAACAGTGATAATTCCTCTATTTTAGACCTAGCATTTGCACTACCAAGCCTTCATTGGGATTATAATTCAGAGCTAAGTAAAGCAGTGGAAGAGCGAACAACAAGCCTTTATTTTCCTGAAGGAACAGCACACATGCTCCCAAAAGAGCTTGGGACAGATTTATACAGCCTTTCAGAAAAAGAACCACGCCCAGCCCTTTGTATGCAAATACATATAGCTGAAGATGGTACTATTTTAAATGAAAAATTCTTTATTTCTTGGATACTTGTTGAAAAAAACTGGAGCTACCAAGCAGTACAAAAAATGCTCATGGGCGAAATTAGTGAAGTTGGTGAAAATAACGAAACCAGCGGAAATGAAAATTTCTTTCAAGATGCGCTACAATTAGCAAATCTACTGCTCGGACTACGCACAAGTGATGGCGCAGTTACAATCATTCAAGATAATATACATATAAAACTTTCAAATGATAAAGAAAGTAGTGATGATGAAAATAGTACTAATAAAGATACTATCACAGACAAGAAAAATATCCTCGACAAAGGAAATATCACAGTCTCGCTCATAAAAAAAGAACCAACCCATGACGCAGAGCTTATTGTTAGTGAATTTATGATATTTGCAAATACTCGAATTGCTCTTTTTGCAAAAGAAAAGGAAATACCACTACTGCACAGAACGCAAAATATAGCGCTCCCATCTGACGCGGTAGGAATTTTTCATGATCCTATAGATATTTTTAAAGTAATAAAATTTCTTGCAGCGCCAATTCTTGAAACAGAAGCTAAAAGACACGCAGCACTTGCTGTTCCTGCATATGCGCCAATAAGTTCGCCCATTAGAAGATATGTAGATTTTATAAATGTGACGCAAATTCAAAACTTCTTAGAAAATGGCTCTGCTAAATTTAGCAAAGAAGAACTTGATAAATTTTTGCTTTTTTTCACAAGCCGTAGCCAACAAATTAATGGTTTACAAAAAAAACGCCCTAAATACTGGAAATACGTCTATCTTGCTCAAAATAAAAAGAAAGGCTTAGAGGCACTTGTTGTTGATGCAAATAGCCCTATGCCTATGCTTTTTTTAGCAGAACTACAAATATATCTTCGAGTGAGCAAAAATATTCTTGGTGAAAAAGTCTACAACGGGCAATATTTTTTACTTACTTTCGGAAAAATAGATCCGCATACAAGTGAAATTAAAGTAACAAAAGCTCTAGAATCGTAATAAATATTAGCTCCTTAAAAAAACTCACACCTTATGCTCGCTAAATTAAAAACACCATAAATTTACAGCGCAGCCAGTCTATAATACACTCTGTTCTTCCATATTTATTCCCTTATTCATAAATATTATTTTAAACTAATCTATAAAAAATTATTCTAACCTCAACATGCGTATGCTAATAGCTTTAACTTGCTTATAGTCTTAAAATCTTATATTTATATAACTTATCATGGTACATAATTATTTTGGAGAAGATATGCTTTTTGAAATACTTGCTATTATTGCAACTTATCTACTTGGTTCTATTCCTTTTGGGCTGCTTATTGGTAAAATAATAAAAGGCGTTGATATTAGAACACAAGGAAGTAAAAATATAGGCGCAACAAATGTTGCACGAATTTGCGGTTTTCCCTTTGGAATACTTGCCCTTATACTCGATTTATTAAAAGGCCTTGTTCCTGTTCTTCTTGCAAAACAATACGCTTTACCTGTACCTATTATATCACTTATAGCTCTTGCTGCAATTTTAGGACATGTTTATTCCATTTATCTTAAATTTAAAGGTGGAAAAGCAGTTGCAAGTTCCATGGGAATTTTTCTTGCCATTGCACCGCTTGCAGCAGTATCTGCCATAGTACTTTGCATTATTGCTATTCTTGTCTCTGGTTATGTTTCCGCTGGCTCCATACTTTTTGCTATAACACTCCCTTTTTTGCTCTGGATTACCGCAAACACAGCGTTTATTCCTCTATCACTCCTCACAGGTCTACTTCTTCTGTATAAACACAGAGAAAATATCCGTAGACTATTGCAAGGGACTGAAATATCTTGGAAAAAAAAGAAATAACAATTCTTCTTTATCTCCGTTTATTTTCTGCTTACAGAAACTATAAAACTTAAACAAATTACTTGTGAGAATTTAGCGTGAATACACATTTAAGCCTTTTATTCTCTTCTTAAAAAATGTATACTTAAAAATAATATTTTTTTGGTATAGACTAATATGGATATTTTTAATTTTAACTACGCAGAAGTACTAAGCTTTTACTTAACATTTTTTCGCTTTAGTATGTTTTTTCTTGCAGTCCCCTTCTTTAACAGTGCGAATATTCCTCCACAAGTTAAAGCTGCCATTAGCTTTGTCCTAACTCTCACTGTTTGGCCAAGCATACCTATTTCTGAAATCTACTTTCCTAAACATCCACTTGATATTGCTGTTATGTTCCTTAGTGAGGCACTTTTAAGCCTTATAGTTGGAATGTCTATATCTTTTCTTTTTGCAGCCATTCAAACTGGCGGGCAAGTAATAGGAAATCAGATGGGGTTTAGTATGGTTAATACCATTGACCCTTTATCTGGCGCAAGTGAAACAGTTACTGCTCACTTTCTGTATATGGTTACAGTACTTGTCTTTCTTGGTGCTAATGGACATCTTATTCTGCTTAGAGGTTTTACGGAAAGCTTTTCTTTTATTCCCCCTGGAACGCTGCTCATTAACGCAGATATTGTGGCTGCTGTTTTTAGTCTTTCTAATATGCTCTTTACACTTTCAGTCAAAGTTGCAGCACCAATCTTATGCGTTGTATTTCTTGTGGATTTAGCTCTTGCACTTATTGGACGTGCTGCGCCGCAAATGCAAATTATGGTACTTGGTTTCCCTATCAAAATTCTTGTTGGGTTCTATTTTCTTGTTTATATGTTCGCAATTATTGCCTCCTACGTGGAAGATTATATATACAAACTACCAACACTACTCCTTAACCTTTTAAACCTTGCTTCACCGCTTTAAATAAAGAGTTTTTATGTCACAAGCAGACCCAAGTAAAACCGAAGAAGCCACCCCTAAGCGGGTTGATAAACAGCGAGAAGAAGGCAATGTTCATAAAAGCACTGAAGTAACAAAAGCGCTTACACTTATCGCAAGCCTTGCTCTTCTATATGCCCTTATACCTTTTGTTTATGCACATCTACAAACAGTCTTTAGCTATTTTTTCTCTATAGGATTTGAAACTTCCCTCAATGAAGATACTACCTATGATCTTTTTAGATGGGCAATTTTTGAGCTACTCACTATCCTTGCACCTTTTTTTACATTTCTTACCATTGTTACCCTTATCACTCAACGAGTTCAAGTTGGTAAACTTTGGACAACAAAACCTTTAATTCCCACTTTTAGTAAACTTTTTGGGATGTTTAATCCGAGCAAAATTTTGGGCGCTTTAAAAAAAATGGTAGACCCAAGCGCAGGTTTTAAGCTGTTTAAAAGTGTAGCTCAAGCTGGTGCTGTTGCTTATGCACCATATATTGTTCTAAGAGATAATATCGATGCAATACCTATGCTTTTTTATAGAACTCCTGAAGAAATTGCAGCTTTTATGCTTCTTACTGCTTTTAAAATGGCGCTTTACGCAAGTATTATTTTTCCAGTCATTGCTATTATCGACTACATATATGGTCGCTGGAAATATAAAGATAAAATGAAAATGACCAAACAGGAAATAACCGAAGAACGAAAAAATGCAGACGGTGATCCAAGAGTAAAAATGGCCATGAAACAAAAAATGATGGCTATTATGTCGCAAAGAATGATGGCAGATGTACCAAAAGCAGATGTTATTATAACCAACCCAACACATTATTCCATTGCCCTACGCTACGATCCAATTGTTGCGCCTGCACCACTTGTGCTTGCTAAAGGTGTAGATAGTGTTGCTATGCGTATTAGAGAAATTGCAACCGAGCATAAAATTCCCTTGCGCCAAAATATACCACTTGCACGGGCTTTGTATAAACAGGCAGAAATTGGCGACACTATTCCTGAAGAATTATTTCAAACTGTTGCTACTATCTTGGCACAATTAGATCGATTTAAAAATCTTAAAAAATAACCCTTCCTAATACCCTCCCCCCCCTACTGCTTCTATTATTTTTTTAGCTCTTTCTTTTTTTCATAATCTTTTCTTATTATTTCAATGTTATTTTGACGTTATTTCAATGTTAGTAGCATATTATTTTAATATTATTTGTGCGTTATTAGTACTTTATTGTTATGTTATAGCCTCATTATTAACCATTTATAACCATATTATAATAAGCTTATTATCATATTATTATCCTTGTATTATCGTATTATTTTTTCTGCTCACAACTTATTTTATCTTTTTTTACACACCCCAAAATACAATTATCCACTTTTATTTTCAAGTTTAAATGATTGAAATAATTATTCTTTTTTTAATAAATAAGAAAATTTCTAGTTATTTACATCTTTTGGCATGCCATTTGAATATACAAACAAAGTAAGAACTTATTAAATTAAAGATTTATTAATGATTATTCAAAGAATCATGCAATATATCAGAGAGTTATTTATAATACGAAGTGATTACATTATTAATTTTATTAACAACATAAAAAATAGGCGTCAAAACAATGGCTAAAAATGATTCTGCTCCAAGTTTTAATATAGATTACGAAAAATTTGCAAAACAAGGTGATGTTATGCTTGCCGCTGGAGTTGTTATAATTCTAGCTGTAATGCTTATTCCTCTGCCAACATTTTTTATAGATTTTATGCTCACAGTAAGTATCACACTTGCGATACTTATTCTTATAATAAGCATGTTTCTAACCTCACCACTAGAATTTTCCATATTCCCATCACTACTACTAATTACAACACTACTGCGGCTTGCGTTAAACGTAGCAACCACTCGTGCAATTCTACTTCGTGGACACGAGGGACCTGATGCGGTAGGTTCAGTTATTAAAAGTTTTGGTGAGTTTGTTATTGGAGGAGAATTTGTTGTTGGTATTGTTATTTTCCTTATTCTCTTTATTTTAAACAAAACAGTTATTGTTGCAGGTACAACGCGTATAGCAGAAGTTGCTGCACGTTTTACTCTCGATGCTATGCCAGGTAAACAGATGGCAATCGAGGCAGATTTAAACTCTGGCATACTTTCAGAAGAGGAAGCTATACAACAACGTGAAAATTTACGCCGTGAGGCAGATTTTTATGGAGCAATGGACGGTGCTGGCAAGTTCGTTTCTGGAGACGTAAATGCGGGTATAATGATTACTGCAATCAATATGATTGGTGGTCTTTTTATAGGTGTTTTTCAACGAGGATTATCTTGGGGTGAAGCAGCAGAAATTTATACGCTTTTAACAATTGGTGATGGGCTTGTTGCAACGATTCCATCTCTTATGATTTCAACAGCAGCAGGTATCATAGTTTCTCGTGCAGCAGCAGAAGCTAAAATGGGCGAAGAATATCTTGGTCAGTTAACTTACCATCATCGAGGTTTACGCCTTGTTTCAGGTATCTTGCTTCTTTTCGCACTTGTACCAGGAATGCCAACTATATCTTTCCTTATTATGTCTGCACTTGTTTTCGCAGCAAGTAAAATTTCTGCTAAGAACCATGAAAATACAAATAAACAAACTAAAGGCGGAGCTAAACAACCAAAACTTGATGCAGCAGGTAAAGCGCTACCACCATCAGAACAGGAAACTTTTGACACGCCAGAAGATATGCAAACACTACTTCCACTTGACCAGCTTGAGTTAGAAGTTGGTTACGGACTTATTCCTCTAGTAGATGAAGCACAAGATGGTAACCTTCTTGCACGTATCCGCTCAATACGCCGTCAATTCGCACTTGATATGGGTGTTGTTATTCCATCACTACACCTACGAGATAACCTACAATTAAAACCTGGTGAATATAACCTTATAATCAAAGGAAACGTTGTAGCGGGTTCTGAAATACTTATAGACCATTTCCTAGCAATGGATCCAGGTGATGCAAAGCATAATATTAAAGGTATTGATACCCTTGAGCCAGCATTTAATCTACCAGCTATCTGGATTCCAGAAGCACAAAGAGAAGCAGCTATGCTTGCAGGATATACTGTAGTAGACCCTGCAACTGTTATAGCCACACATTTAACAGAAATTTTCCGCAAGAATTTACATGAATTCTTAGGAAGACAAGAAGTGCAAGAGCTTTTAGACAACTTACTAAAACGTGCTCCAAAAGCTGTAGAAGATTTAATTCCTGGTATTATGAGTCTTGGAACAGTTCAAAAAGTACTACAAAAACTTATACAAGAAAATGTTTCCATAAGAGACACCCTCTCTATCATAGAAACACTTGCAGATTACGGCAGCATGGTACACGATGCAGGACAACTGACAGAGTATGTACGTACTCGCCTTAATAGAACTATTATAAAACAATATCTTGGATCTCAAAACACTCTTCCAATTATAGTTCTGAGCCCACAAGTTGACGGTGTCTTACAAGCAGCATTAAAACCGCCAGAACAAGGAAATTATCTTGCTCTTGACCCAACATATGCGCAAAAACTTATACAGCAAATAGGAGAATCACTCGAAAACGCATCAAACTTTGATGGACAACCAGTTCTGCTCACAACACCACTACTACGTCCACACTTAGCACAGCTTATGATTCGCTTTCTACCAACTCTTCCTGTTATCTCACAAGCAGAGATTCCAGCAGATATACGAATACAATCAATTGCAAGTGTTGATCTTACATAATTGAGAATAAAATACTCTTTGTTCACAAATAAGCTTTGTAAAAAATTGATTTTTAACTTATGAAAAGAATTGAGAAAAATAAAATAAAAGAATATACTTAGCATCCAATAATAAACATTACTAAAAAAATACTATGCACATAAAAAAGTTTACAGGCACAACACCAGCAAAAGCTTTGCAGAAAGTAAAAGAAGACTTAGGCGATGAAGCCATTATTTTAAGCAATAGAACTATTGAAGAAAATGGTGTTCGTTTAACAGAAATCACTGCTGCCCTTGATGCATACCCTGTAGCTAAAGAAAAAAAGTTGCAATTGACTGCAGTTAATACTGACAATAATACAAATAGTAATAGACCAACGGAGAAAAAAACACTCCAAAAAACGAGCAATTCTTGGGATACTGAGTGGCAAGAAATTAAAACAGTACTCTTTGACCTTTTAAAACCTGAGATGGCAAAAGGTAAATTAACACCAAGACAGCAACTTGTTTTTGACTATTTACAAAAAGAAGAAGTAAATGAAAGTGTGCTTTTACACACATATTCAAAGCTTTTAAATCATCCGGATAAACCGGTTATATCAACAATTAGTGATCTTTTACCTGTGCGTCCTTTTAGCTCTTTTACTAGAGAAAGAAAGTTTCATTTTTTTGCAGGTGCGCACGGTGTGGGCAAAACAAGTATTATTCTTCGTCTTGCGCTACTTTATAAAAAAGAAAACCCAAATAGATCAATTTGTATTGTCAATACAGATATACATTTGAGTAAGGGTAAAAATCAGCTAAAACATTACGCAAGCCTTTCTAATATAGCGTATAAAGAGCTTGATAAAAAAGAAGATGGCGAAAATATTCATAACTTATGTAGGGAATTTGATCTTGTCTTTGTCGACCTATTTGCCCTGCATTATAGTTTAGAGGAAAATATTGATTCCCTCGGACTATCAGAAATTGAAGCTGCTATTCATCTTATTTTTACACCGTACTGCACAAATGCATATTATGAAAAAATATTATCAATTGCTGAACATAAAAATCTTTCAAGTATTATTTGGTCAAAACTAGATGTAGTACAACAATATGGCACACTGCTTAATGTAGCAGCTCGCTCTGGGTTACCTGTTTCTGCCTTTTCTTTTGGCGATACTATGCGTAACACTGCAAATTATGCAAACCAAGAAAATATATGGAAACTTATTTTAAAACATGAATTTCCACTCTATACAAATGAATAAAAAGGATGTACTTGTATGAAACGTGACTATCCCTTGGTTTTATCCGTTGCCTCTGGTAAAGGTGGCGTGGGGAAAACAAGCCTTTCTGTAAATCTTGCCTACTCTTTGAGCAAAATGAATAAAAAAGTTGTACTCTTTGACGCAGATCTTGGACTTGCGAATGTAGATGTCATACTTGGTATTTCTCCAAAACTAACTCTTTTTCATCTTTTTAATGAAAATGCAGATATAAATGATGTTCTTTTTCCTACAGGATATGATTTTGATATCCTTCCTGCCTCATCTGGTGTAAGTGATATGGTGAATCTTTCTAAAGGTCAGAAACTTGACCTGCTTGATTCTATGGACTATCTTGATGAAAATATTGATTATCTTATAATTGACACGGGAGCAGGAATAAACGATAATGTTCTGTACTTCAATATTGCAGTACAAGAACGCATACTTGTTCTTACTCCAGACCCTACATCACTTACAGACTGTTATGCTCTTATAAAAGTCTTAAAACTTGACCATGGTGTTGAAAAATTTCATATAGTCGTAAATATTGCACCTGATGAAAAAATTGCAAAAGAAACCTTTACACGACTCTATAATGTATGTGATAAATTTTTAAGCGGTATATCGCTTAGCTACGCAGGGTTTGTTCCATTCGACCCAAATATGAAACAAGCAATTATAAATCAAAAACCAGTATGTCACTGGGCTCCAAATGC
>CAMQUX010000005.1 GCA_947037905.1 uncultured Desulfovibrionaceae bacterium
TTGATTATCATCTCACCTTGTGATTTTTCTTCAACAATCGCTTTAAATTGCTCGTAAGCAATATGGACAGGATCTGATTGAGAATCACTATTAGAGTGCGCAAGATTGAGCGTATAGGTTTTCTTTTCAGTTCCACAAGCTGTTAAGAGAGATGTGCTTAATAATAAAAGAGTTATAATACAAAATGTTTTTGAAAAAAAGTGATTCATTAAATCAGTCTCCTTAGACCAAAAGTAGAGGATGCTAAATTTTATTAAAGTTTACAGTATATCAAAAATCTATACAATAGTATTTTAGAATATGTAAGTTTTTTTTTAAATATTTTTATTTAAAAGACTTGGAATAAAATTGAATATAAAAAAAGGAGCTAAATAGCTCCTTTTTTTATGGTTGAGTATTTTAATTATAATCCAAGAAGTTTTGCTGCATTTTTATACATGATATGCTCACGAGCATCATCAGTAAAAGGAAGTTTTGCATAAGTATCTAATTGGTCTTTAAAATCAAAGAATGGATGCGCACTAGCATAAAGCATTCTATCTTTTAAGAAAGTATTTGTTGCTTGAATATATCCTTCAGAAAAAGGCATTTGCTCGTATTCAGAATATTCCATATAAACATTTCTATGGCGTTGAACCATAAGAATTACTTCGTTAACATAAGGATAACAACCATGGCTAATGATGATTTTTAGTTCAGGAAAATCACAAGCAACAGCGTCTATATAACGAGGATGCACATGATCCATAACTGCACCAGCAACAAGAGTTGCAGGGCCAGTTGTCATGATAACAGGCATGTTTAGTTCGCAACATTTTGCGTAAATAGGATAGTATTTGGCATGGTTTGCAGGAATTTTTGCAAGATAAGGATCAATAGCAGCACCTTTCATACCATGTTTTTCTACCATAAGTTTTAATTCATCGATAGCTTTCATACCTTTATGAGGATCAAGTCCTGCAAAGCCTATGAACATATCTGGATATTTTGAAACAAATTCAATAACAGATGAGTTATTAGAAGGTGAGCCATAAGTTACTTCAGAATCTCTACCTGTAACAACTGCTTTAACAATACCGCGCTCTTTCATATCTTTTACTATTTCATCAAGAGTTTGCGCTTTTTTTTCAGAGAAGTTAATAAGCTCACAAAGGTCACGAAACATGTTACTGTTTTGGATGCCGTTCATAACTTCTGGGGTATTTGGGCGAAAACGAAAATCAATAAATTTCATAAAATTGCTCCTTAAAGTATTATTAATTACATTTATCTGCAAAAAACGTTCCTATCTATAATTACAATTTATAAATAATTCAAAACTGTAGTTACTTTAGAATCGCATTACTACACTTATTACAAAGATCTGTATATTATATATCTTTGGTGAAACAAATTTATTCTATGTTTTAGTGATTACGTTATCTTTATAAAATGAACAATAATTAGCCATATACTTTAGTCTTATGATAAAGCTATCTGTCACTCATATATTATAGAGTTATATAAACATAGTTGCTATAAATACACGGGCATTTAGCCGCATTTACTGTAGCCACAAGATTGGCAAAGATTACAGCCTTCAATATAATGTAGTGTGTTTCCACATTCTGGACAAGTATCTTGCACAAAAGAATGCCCCGCACTATATCCTTCTTCGTTCATATATCGAGTGCGTAAGATATGCGCAACTGCATCTGGAATAGATTGCAAAAGACGTTTTTTTGCAAAACGAGGATGCTCTCCTCCAATTCCTTCTAGTTGGTTAACAATCTGTGTAACCTCAATACCATTTCGAAGAGCTAGAGACACAAGTCTTCCAATTGCTTCTGCTTTTGCAGTAATAGATGCACCAGATTTTCCAATAGTTGCAAAAACCTCAAAAGGTGTACCATCTACAGTTTCATTTATAGTTAGATACAGTGCGCCGAGTCCTGTATCAATTTTTTGAGTAAATCCAGTCAAAACATCAGGACGAGTTCTTCTTGTTGGGAAAACATTTGTAGTAATATTTTCAGCATCTTGTGCATTCTTTTCTGCATTACCTGTTTGCAGTACTTGAGTACTTAAACAACCATCACGATATACTGTCACACCCTTACAACCAGAAGTATACGCTTTCCAGTAAGTATCGTAAATATCTTGGCTTGTTGCGTTATTTGGCAGATTAACAGTTTTTGATACAGCATTATCTGTATATTTTTGGAAAGCAGCCTGCATATCTAAATGCCACATGCCAGAGATATCCATAGCAGTAACAAAAGTCTTGCGGATATTTTCAGGAATAATTTCAATATTTTGGATAGAGCCACAATTAGCAACTTCTTCTAATATTTCAGGAGTATTTAAGTGTATATCTTTAAGTACTTGCTCAAAATATGGGTTCACTTCCACAAGGCGGCTGTTATCCATAACGTGTCTTGCAAAGCTAAGAGCAAATAAAGGCTCAATACCAGAAGAACAACCAGCAATAATAGATAAGGTACCAGTTGGTGCTATGGTTGTAGTTGTTGCGTTTCTAATAGGTGCAATGCCTAGTTCAGGATAAATAGACTCTTCGTAAGCAGGAAAAGCGCCACGCTCTGTAGCGAGTTTTATAGATGCTACTCGTGATTCTATTTGAATAAATTCCATGATTTTTTCTGCAAGCTTAACTGCTTCTTTAGAATCGTATCCCATTTCAAGCAAGAATAATAAATCTGCAAAACCCATGAGTCCTAGCCCAATTTTTCGGTTTTTACGAACAGTTTCATCTATAATATCAAGCGGATATTTGCAGGCATCAATAACGTTATCAAGAAAATGCACCGCAAGATGGATAGTTTCTTTAAGCTCATTCCAATTAATAGAATCTTTTTCGTTTGTATCATAAAATTTAGCAAGATTGATGGAACCAAGGTTACATGCTTCGTAAGGAAGAAGAGGTTGTTCTCCACAAGGGTTTGTGGATTCTATTTCACCTTGTTTAGGTGTTGGGTTATCTTTATTTATGCGGTCGAGAAATATTATTCCAGGATCGCCAGATTTCCATGCTTTATCAACAAGCGATGCAAAAACATCTTTAGCACGCAAAGAGCAAATTACAGTTTTAGAATACGGGCTTATAAGATCGTACTCTTCATCATTTTCAACAGCATGCATAAAGGCTTCTGTTAGACCCACAGAAAGGTTAAAGTTATTGAGCTCACCTTCTGTTTCTTTCGCACGGATAAATTCTAATATATTAGGATGATCAACACGTAGTATGCCCATATTGGCACCACGGCGAGTTCCACCTTGTTTTACTTGTTCAGTTGCTGTGTTAAATATTTTTAAAAAAGAAAGAGGGCCTGATGCTACACCGCCAGTTGTTCCAACTCGGCTATCTTGTTCACGTAAACGAGAGAAAGAAAAACCAGTTCCGCCGCCTGATTTATGAATAAGAGCAGCAAATTTTACTGCATCAAATATTTCTTCCATGCTATCGCCGATAGGAAGCACGAAACATGCTGCAAGTTGATTTATATCAGTACCAGCATTCATAAGCGTTGGTGAATTTGGCAAAAATTTCCAAGAAATCATAAGCTCATAAAATACTTTAGTAAGCTTTTCTACGGAGACAGACGAATTTGGGTAATTTTTCTCCTGACTTGCTATGGCTTTTGCAATACGAAAAAACATTTCTTTAAATGTTTCAATTGTATTACCTTGGGGATCTTTGTTGAGATATCGTTTTGTTAAAACTACAGCAGCGTTATCGTTGATAACTGGTTCGCAGAGCTTGTCAAAATCAAAATTTGTTGTCTTTTCCATGAAATGATTACCTTGAAATAATTTTCTTTGAGAGGGTTGCTTGAAATAATTTTCTAAAATAAATTCTCTAATTATGCATATTGATATCTACAAAAGATATCTACAGAGACTATGCTATTATGATAAAAATAGCTAGAATAAAAAAAATCTTTTATATTACTACTTTAGTACTAGTTATATATTAAATACAATTATTACAATATGTTATCTTGTGTGATAATATCATAATTTTCAAAAAAAAAGATGATTAAAATATCAAAAAAATTGTAGTCTTATGTAGAATATGGATATTCTTAGATAAGATAAGCAGGTACAATTTGAGAACTCTTTTAATAGTTACACGGCTATATTTTACTTGTTTGATAGATTTTTTTGTTTAGAATTTTTCAGCTTGGTACTGAGATTGTGAAAAGGAGTTTGAACTGGATGTCGTAATATAAATTTTGTAGAGCAGAAAACTTATATTACGATTATAGAAAAAGAGAAAGTTTGTATTTTATGAATTTTTATTTTTAGTGAGCCTGTGATTTATATCTACTCTTTAGTTCTATTGCCTTTTTTTGTATGTAAATAGTGTGCAAAATACATAAACGGTGTATCAATAACCGCAACCAATGCTTTAATAATATATGTGCTGATACAAATTTCAAGCCATTCATTAAACGGCATAAGTCCATAAAAAGCGATGAAACAAAAAACAAGACTGTCTAGCAACTGACTAGTAAGCGTGCTTACATTGTTTCGCAGCCAAAGGTGTTTCTTTTTTGTATAATTTCGCAGTGCATGAAAAATTTGAATATCAAGCATTTGTGAGAGCGTGAAAGCACAAAGAGAAGCAACCATAACACGTGGCAGCAGACTAAAAAGTCCTGTAAGATGTATTTGAGACTGATCAAAAGCTGAGGGTTTGAATAATATGGTTATTTGAATATAAACAGTCATGAGAAAAAGAGTAAAAAAGCCGATGTAGATAGCTTTTTTTGCTTCTTTTTTTCCATAAAATTCTGCTAAAAGGTCAGTGGAAAGAAATATGGACGCATAGAGAATATTTCCAAGAGTTGTGGTTATCCCAAAAAGTTCCACAATTTTAAGCACTTGTATGTTGCATAACAGTAAATTAAAAACAATCATACAGAAAAGCCCTGTTTTTCCTAAAAAATGATGAGCAAGAAGCACAAGGCTTAGGTCGAAAAAAGCAAAGCAAATCCAAAGAATTTCATTATACATTTTATATGTCCAATTATGTGTTATATTTTGTTATATTTTTTTGTATATAATAAATATATTTTACTTAGTAACTTAAGTATTTAGTTATTCTGAATAACGTAAGTGTTTCCCCTGTTATATTTATAAGCAAATACTCAGCTATTATGTTAATAGTTGAGTATTTGTTTATTTTTTACAGACTGAGTATTATTTATTTTGATCAGTTTTTTATTTAATTGAAATAGTTCTCGCTGAGCGTTTGTTTATTTTACTAACTACTAGTTAGTAACTAAGAATTATAAACTACTGACTATTAACGACTAGTTCAATAGCTAGTTATTGAGCTAGCTATTTTTTAAAATATGCTGAATTAATATTTAACAGAGCTAAATTCCATAAGAGTACTTAAAGAATGATAGGCTTCAATATAACGAATTGTGCCTGTTTTTCCTCGCATAACAATAGAATGAGTATATGCACTCTGTCCATCATATTTAACACCATGTAAGAAATTACCGCCAGATATGCCAGTTGCTGCAAAGAATAAATCGGTAGATTTTACAAGATCAGCAGATTCATAAATACGGCGCACATCTTTTCCTGCCTCAGAAAGAGCATTTTTTTCTGCTTGTTTTTGAGGGTCGAGCTTTGCAAATAACTCACCGCCCATTATACGAATAGCAATAGCAGCAAGCACTCCTTCAGGAGTTCCGCCAGTGCCCATCATAACATCAATTTCACTTTTAGGGTCAACTGCCATAAGCGCTCCAGAAACATCTCCGTCAGTATGTAACTGAATACGTGCGCCTGTTTCTCTAATTTCTTGAATAAGAGTTTCATGGCGAGGTTTATCAAGAACAAAGACAATAAGATCATCGACATCTTTTCCAAGTGCCTTTGCAATTTTTTGTAAATTTTCTTTTGTAGGAGCTTCAATATCCACAACATCTTTAGCTGCTGCAGACACAACAAGTTTTTGCATATAATAGCTTGGACCTGGATCAAAAAGAGTACCTGCTGGTGCAATACCTATAACAGATATAGCATTTGGGCGTCCTTTTGCTAAAAGATTTGTACCTTCAACAGGGTCAACCGCAATATCAACTGCAGAGCCTTCGCCCGTTCCAAGTTTTTCTCCATTATAGAGCATAGGAGCATCATCTTTTTCCCCTTCGCCAATTATAACAGTCCCTTGTAAATCAAGAGCATTAAAGCTTTGACGCATAGCATCTACTGCTGCTTGGTCTCCTGCATTTTTATCACCTTTCCCGAGCCAGCGTGCAGAAGCAAGTGCTGCTGCTTCTGTTATACGAACAAGATCAAGTGCGATATTTTTTTGAGGTTTTTCCATCATGCTTCTCCTTAATTATACTATTTTAATAAGTCGTTACTTAAAAAATTTATCTGTAATTTGTTTCGCAAAATTCTCTGGAGTAAATCCATAAAACTTAGCAAGTTCTTCAGCTGGCGCAGATGCACCAAAGGTATCGAGCCCTAAAACAAGACCATCTATTCCTACATAACGATACCACATATCAGTTCTTCCTGCCTCTGCAGCTGCACGACGAGTAACATTTTTTGGTAAAACGCTTTCTTTGTAGTTTTCGTCTTGCCTATTAAAGAGAACCATAGAAGGCATACTTACAACACGCACTTTTTTTGGTGCGAGCAGTTTCGCTGTTTCAAGAGCAAGAGAGACTTCAGAGCCTGAGGCAATAAGAATAATATCTGCTGTTCCATCACAATCTTTAAGAACATATGCACCACGTTTAATGCCTTCCTGCATATTTTTTGTTTTTGCAAGCACAGGCAAATTTTGACGAGTAAGCATGAGCGCCACAGGACTGTGTTCTTCTTTGAGCGCAAACTGTAGACAAAGAGCTGTTTCATTTGCATCAGCTGGGCGCATATCTATAAGATTAGGAATAAGTCTAAGGGAAGATATATGCTCAATTGGCTGATGCGTTGGTCCGTCCTCGCCCACATGAAAAGAATCGTGTGTGTACACGTAGAGTACAGGCAGTTTTTGTAATGCAGACATGCGCATAGCGTTTTTGCAGTAATCGGAAAAAGTAAGGAAAGTTGCCCCAAAAGGGATAATTCCACCATGTAGCGCAAGACCATTTAGGATAGTCGCCATAGGGAATTCACGAACTCCAAAGGTAAGGTTTCTATTAAGAGGATTTGTGGCAGAGAATTCGCCAACAGTTTTTCTAAAATGTGCTGTTTGGTTTGATGGGTCAAGGTCTGCTGAGCCACCTAAAAGGTTTGGCAGTTGGTCGATTAGTTCGTTTAAGCATTTTCCCCATGCAGAGCGTGTTGCAATGGATTCATTTTCTGTAAATTCTGGAAAGCTCAGTTTTTTATCTTTTCTAGCCAAGCTGATACAGTCCCAAAAATCTTTGAACTGAGCATTTTTATCTTGGAAGTTTTTCTTCCAGTTTTTTGCATTTTCTGTAAGTTCTGCGTTACGTTTTTGGAACACGGTGTATATTTCTTCAGGCACAAAGAAATCTTTATCTTTATCTAGTCCTAATTTTATTTTTGTGGCGCTTATTTCTTCTGCTGAAAGAGGCGCACCGTGCGTATTATGATCCCCTTCCACAGTGGCTGCACCCTTTGCCATGGTTGTGTTACCAATAATAAGACTTGGGCGGCTTGTTTCTTCTTGTGATTTTTTTATAGCATCTTTAATAGCACTGTGGTCATGTCCGTCTATTTCAAGCACATGCCAGCCAAATCCTTCAAAAACTTGCTTATAGTTTGTTATATCACTTGATTTTACAGGTCCTGAGAGCTGTATTTTATTAGCATCATAAAAGGCTATAATTTTTCCAAGCTGCCAAAGTCCTGCAAGTGACGCAGACCCAAGAGCTACAGGTTCTTGTAAATCCCCATCAGATGTAAGTACATAGGTGTAGTGATCAATAACTGATTTGTCAGTTTTAGCACGTAAAAAACACTCAGCAACAGCCATGCCAACAGCCATACCGATACCTTGTCCTAAAGGACCACTTGTGGCATCAATACCTTTTGTTTCACCAAATTCAGGGTGTCCTGGTGTTATAGAATGGAGCTGGCGGAAATTTTTGAGCGCATCAAGATTGATTGTACCATTTAGATGCAGAAGAGAATATAAAAGCATGGACTCATGCCCTGCGGCGAGCACAAAACGGTCACGATTTATCCACATATCGTCGTTTGGGTCAAAGCGTAAGAAGTCTTTATAAAGAACAGTTAAGAAATCGGCAGAAGACATAGCTCCACCTGGATGCCCTGAACGAGCTTTGGCAATTCCATCAACTATTAAACCTTTAACAACATTCACAATTTTCTGTGTCATACCATAAGCTCCAAGGAAAAATATTAGCTATTTTTTATTACAAGAAGATTGATTTTAGGTTTTTTAGAAAATTCTGCAAGTACTATTTTCGTTATTTTTAAATTTCCTTATTTTTGTTATTTTTAGTCTTAAATTTTGCTGTTTTAGAACTACTATTTTGAATGATACTATTTTAAATACTACTCTACTAAATATTATTATATTGAATTTTTTAGCCCAAATTTCGCCCTATGCAATTTTTTTAGCTCCAAATTTTGCTCTATCAAAATTTGCTTATTTTAAATGGTGCTATTTTCTAATTTTGCATCAAAATTTTTGTTATTTTTAAATTCTGTTATTTCAAATTTTACTACTTTAAAATCTTTTAAACTTTTTTACGAAAAGAGAGCTAAGCGTTTACTGTGTCTTCCTGCTTCGAATTCGGTATTTAAAAAAGTTTTAGTAATATTTAAGGCCAGTTCGGTTCCAAGTACTCGTTCCCCAAGACAAAGAATATTTGCATTATTATGCTTGCGAGTAAGGCTAGCCATGAATTCGTTTGTACAAATTGCTGCAAATATATCTGCATCTCTGTTTGCTGCCATGGACATTCCAATGCCTGTGCCGCAAACAAGTATACCTAAAGTATTTTGTGTGTCTTTTTTGAGCTCGAGCACAAGTTTTTTTGCATAGTCTGGGTAATCACAGCTATCTAAGTTATCTGTTCCTAAATCTTCTATGGTATAGTTTTCTTTTTTAAGCTCTGTTATAAGAAATTGTTTTAAGTGAAACCCACCGTGGTCTGAGGCGATAAGTATTTTTTTCATTTTTTTCTCGTTTCCTCTTTTTTATATTCTTTCTTCTTTTGCTTATATCTTACGCACTCTGTGTTTTTCTCGTGCAATTCTGTGGCTATTTTATCCGCTGCACTTTTCATATTTTCCGTTTTGTGTTTCTCTCATATAGTATGCGTTTTTATGTGTTTTGTGAGCTGTAATTTATAGATTCTGTTTTCTCTCACGCAATTTTAAATTAGCTATGTATCTATTATATGCATATAATATTTTTCCTTCAGTCTATTCTATTTTAGAAGGAGTAATTAAAATCTGAATGAATGGTACAAAATATATTAAAATATAAACTGAATTTTTGTACTTTCAGGGAGTTTCAATTCGAGCTCTTTTCTTGTCCAGAGTTCTTTTTTTCTTTCACGTTTTGAGATTTGTAATGTAACATTTTGTTTTTTTTCAGGGAAACTTGCTTCTATTACACGTGGGTTATTTTGGTCATATTTTTTTACATATAATATCCAAACCGTATCGTCTATTTTTCCACTTAGAGCAGTAATTTTTCCTTTTGCGTTTATGTCTACATATTGTAATCCGTAGGCTGAGTTTATTTCATCAAAAAAGAAGCGTATATAAGTATCATATTTTTCTGCGTGTTGATATTTTTTTGGTATGAGATCTTCCCAGTTATTGAAAAATATTTGAGCAATTTCTTCGAAGGAAAACGGAAAAGGGAACCCTATTTTCTGTATAAGAAATTCATCATTTAAGCCTCTTGTGGCTTGTTTTTTTTGTGGATAATAGAGTAAGAAATAAGGATTTTTTATTTCTGCCATGAGCAAGGTTTTTCCAAATCCTGCTGAAACAGAAAATCTGCTTATGAGCGGGTTTTTTTCATCTGAGTCATCATCTATAATATTCTTATTCGAGAAATTTTCGCCGCTTGCATTCCCTTTTAAGGCTTTTTTATTATAGGCTTTTTTCTGTTCAGCGGTACTAGGTGCGTTTCCCCAAAAGGAAAAAGATGTTCTGTTGGCTTTTCTTTCTCCCTTTTCTTGGTACGAAAAGAGCAGAGAACCAGAAAGGGAATAGGCTTTAAGTGGCGGATTTATAGTTTGACTATCACGAAAGTTGACCCAAACAGGGACAATTTCTATAGGTGTCTGCCAAATTAGGCTGGGGCTAGCACCTTTTATACTACAAGAGCTTGCGGCAAAACAAAAAACTAAGACTAAGAGAATAGTTTTTATACTATAGTTTTTTGAGCTTTTGCTCCAATTGTGTTTTGTTTTCAGGTTTTTGTTCCAATGCTTTTTTGTAGCCATCACGAGCTTTTGTTTTATTACCAAGAGCATTGTAAATATCTCCATAATGTTCCCAAATGAGTGAAATTTGATTAATAGTTATTGCTTGTTCAATATAATATGCCGCTTTTTTATAGTTTCTTTTTTTATAATAAAGCCAAGCGAGCGAGTCTAAAATATGCCCATCACGAGGCTCTATAGTAAATGCTTTTTTTAAAAGCTCCTCTGCTCGAGCTAAATTTGTTTCTTTTTCTATAAGAGAATAACCAACAAAATTGAGCGCACTTGCATGGTTAGGATTTTGTTTTATAACAGATTCCATAAAGCTAAGAGCCTTATCTTTTTTACCTTGTAAGCTTGCATTTACCCCACGAGTATACGTAATCATCGTGTTTCGTGGGAACATTTCTTCTGCTTTATTGAGTGTTTCTTCTGCTTGAGTAAACGCTCCAGAATCTACATGTACCCCAGAAAGAGCTAACCAAAATCGTGCATCAAGCGGGTAGCGTTCTATACCTTCTTGTGCGAGTTTGAGCGCTATTTTATATTTCTTATTAATAGAGCTTAGTTTTATTTGTAATATGAGGGTTTGCTTATAAAAAGGAGATGTGCCTTTTATGTTATTTAAATAACTGAGAGTTTTGTCTATATTTTGAGTTTTATCATATACTAATATAGCCTTATAAAACCAATAGTGATCACTAACAGGTTTTATATTTTCAATAAGATCAAGTGTTGCTTCTGCTTGAGGATAATGTTTTCTCTTCATAAAAAGCTCTAAACTTTCTACAAGTAAACCTACTTCTTCTTTTTTATCAACTAGAAGAGTGAGCGCTTTTTGTGGATTGCCAAGTGCTATATTGAGCTCAACAATTTTAAGCATAACAATATTTTGTGATTGTTGGTCGTATATTTGCTGATAAACTTTTTCAGCCTCTACTAAATTATCCATTTGCTCATACTGATACGCAAGCTCTACAAGTGCTTCTAGGTAATCTGGAGCTTCTTCAGTTATTGATTTTAGCAGAAAAATTGCATCATTATTGAGATCTAAACGAGCATTTGCCTGTGCAATATAGAGTTTTATAGGCAGTGACACTTCATCTTCAGGCACTTGAGAAAAAGCATCGAGCGCATCTGCGAAACGCTGTGTGCTCATATACAGCTCACCTAATCGTAGCCAAGCAAGTTTGTCAAATGGTGCTATAGTTAAATAATCTGTAAAAACAGTAATAGCTTCATCCACACGACTTTCAGTGAGGTATGAATTTGCAAGGGAGTAGTGTAATTGATTAAACCTAGGATGTTTGCTTAATCCCTCTAGTAAGATAGAACGAGCCTTATCTATTTGTATTGGGTTCCAGTAGATATTTGCTTTTTCAATAAAGAGTTCAGGCTTTGAAATTTCAGCAAGAGCTTTATCTGCTGCCACAACTGCTTTTTCTTGCAGGGCGAGTATTTCTTTTGATGGTTCTGGGGCAAAGTCTGCTATGTTAAATTTTTGCAGCTCTTTTAAACTACTTAGGAGTAATAAATAATTATATGTAAGTGTATCTTCTTTGTATTCTTTTTTTGTAGCTATATTTTCTGTAGGCTTAACAGTATCTTGTTTTGAGAAAACACACGCGGAGAGAGTCGGTATTAGAAGTACTCCTAAAAGGAGAGAGAGATAAGACTTTCTCATGTTTTTTTCCTATAAAATAGCTTTGTTGTTATTGATGTAATTTTCCATCCAAGCAAGTATGTTTTGAGCAGAACTTAAACCTATTGCAAGTATCTCTGGCCCATATTTTTTGCCCGTTTCACTTAGAAAAATGTTTTCTTTTTGAAAAGTTTTTTCTATAAGCGCTGGAAGTTTATTGTAAAAATCTACTATAGTAAGCTCTTCATACGCAAAATGTTCCCATAGTAGTGTTGCTACTGTATCGGCACCATAGCGGAAAAGGTTTGCATCATACAGACAATATGTAATAATTTTTTCATCTTCGTCAAGATTTTTACGCATTTCTAAATTACTTTGTGCTTCTAAAACACGCAGAATAGTTCTCTCATCGGTCATTTCTGCTAGTCTATTTAAAATTTCTTTTACACTATCACTGTTGCAGTCTTTTTTGGGATCGTAGATATTATACAGAAGCCCTGCTATTTCTCCGAGAAAAATGAGCTTATTTTTCTTTTCAAAGCTTTCATCTTCTGCTTCATGCAGAATAAGACTTGCTGTGTCTAAGCTTACGTTTTTTGAATGTAAAATACCATATCTATAGTCATCATATAAGAAAGCTATTGTTTCACTTTGTAAGCCAAGCACCGTTTTATCATTAAAAAATACATCTTTTGCAACGGCAAGTTCAGAGTCGTTTTCTTGATAGAATTTTGCTTTTGCAAGTTCTTTTACAATACGTTCGGTTTCTTGTTTTATAAGCAGAAGTTCATTATTCATTTTCATTGTTTTCTATCCAATCAACTGAGAAATCTTTAATATTTTTAGTAAGGTAGCCACGTAATTTTTCTAACAATCTTTGCTCTATTTGTCTAACACGCTCTCTGGTGATATTATATTTTTCACCAATATCACGCAGTGTCATGGGGGAATCTGAAAGGAGTCTTTCTTGCAGAATCATTTTTTCTTTATCTGAGAGCATGGGCTCGTATTTTTTTAGATTTTCGAGCAAAATTTGTGATATTTCATTTTCTGCCAGTTGTTTTTCTATCCCTGGGCTAAGGCTTGGGAGCATTTCCATTCGAGAAGAATCAGTATCATCATGAATGGGAACATTAAGGGACGCATCACCTGCTGCAAGTCTTTGATCCATTTCATCAATATCTTGTAGGCTCACGTTTAAGTTTTCAGAGAGCACTTCAGAGGAGGTGTCAAACCCAAGTGTTTGCAGCCTTTGGCGTTCTTTATTGAGATTATAAAATAATTTTCTTTGTGCCTGTGTTGTTCCAAGCTTTACAAGTCTCCAGTTATCCATAATATATTTAAGGATATATGCTTTCACCCAAAATGCTGAGTAGTAGGAGAATTTGATACCTTTTTCTGGGTCAAATTTTTGCAGTGCTTTTATAAGCCCAATATTTCCCTCTTGTATGAGATCAAGAGTATTTTGCATCCAGCGTCTTTGAAAGCTCATGGCTATTTTTACCACAAGTCGTAAGTGCGAGGATATGAGCTGGAAGGCTGCTTTTTCATCGCCATGGTCTCGAAATTGTCTGGCAAGTGAAAGCTCTTCTTCTGGTTGCAGAAGAGGAAAATGTGCAATTTCACGTAAATATGCATTGAGCGAATCGCCAACGGCAAGGTTCATAGACATACGAACGGCGGGTGTTTTGACTTCAGCTTCTATTTCTTCTATTGAATCTATGGTGTTATTTTTATTAGTCATATGTTTGTATCTGCTATCTTATATTTGTTTATTTTGCTAAATACGAATCTATAGTATTTTTTTAACCTTAATCGTAACTTTTTAAAAAGAAAAGTATTTTTTTGCTATATAGTTTTATTTGTTCTTTTTAAAAAAATTAGATAAGCTAGTAAAAGAACTTAAGCTAAAATTTTATTTTAAATAAATTAATATAGAAAAGAGGGTTGTATGAATAAAAATTTTTCTGAGGCATTAGCTGGAAAGGAGCTTTTACTTTTTGATGGTGGATATGGCACACTATTACAAAAAAGAGGCATGCCAGTGGGCATTTCTCCTGAGCTTTTTGGTATGCAGAAAAATGAAGTTATTGCACAAATACACAAAGAATACGCACAAAGTGGCGCAAATATAATCACAACAAATACATTTGGTGGCAGTCATTTTAAACTGGGCAGCAAGGAAGAAGTTTTCACAGTTAATAAAACCATGGCAGAGATAGCACGCTCTGCCACAGGTGGGCGTGCATATATAGCAGGGAGCGTTGGACCTGTTGGTCATTTTGTTAAACCGCTAGGACCTCTTAGCATGCAAGAACTTGTGGCTGCTTTTTCAGAACAGATAAAAGGGCTTGTGGCAGGTGGTGTGGATCTTATTTTAGCAGAAACACATTTTGATTTAGCAGAAGTTCGTGCTGTTGTTATTGCTGCACGGGAAGTGTGCGATTTACCAGTTGCGGTTTCTATGACTTTTGAAAAGGGCGTGAGCTTAACTGGCACAAGTCCAGAAGTATTTGTACATACATTATATAATATGGGCGTTGATTTTATTGGCACAAATTGCTCGGCAGGTCCTGAAGATATGTATTTTGTACTTGAAGAGCTCATTAAGCATTCAAAACTTCCTGTATTTGCTCAGGCAAACGCAGGGCTGCCAGAGTTAGATGCAAATGGTGATACTGTTTTCCGTTTAGATGCAGAAAGTTTTGCAGAACAATCTGCTCGGTTTACAGAGCTTGGAGTTAAAGCCATTGGTGGCTGTTGTGGAAGTACTCCAGAACATATTGCAGCGCTCGCAAAAAGAATCGCATCTAAAAAATTTCTAGGTGTGCAGAAAAAAAATGATTCGCTTATAATAACAAGCAGAACCCTAGCTGTTCCTTTTTCTTTTGAGGACAGAGCAGTTATAATAGGTGAGCGAATAAACCCAACAGGCAAAGCAAAACTTACCCAAGAACTACAAGAAAATATTTTTATAGAAGCTTTTCGCTTAGCAGAAGAACAATTAGCACAAGGTGCTGCAGTGCTCGATGTAAACGTGGGTGCTCCTTTAGTAGACGAGCAAGCTCTTTTACCCAAACTTATTCAAGATCTAATAGCCCGCTTTACTTGTCCATTTTGTCTCGATTCAACAAATCAAGACGCCATAGCAGATGCTCTTTATGCGTACGCAGGCTCTCCTCTTGTTAATTCCATAAGCGGCGAGCATGGTAAAATAGAATTTTTAGGTCCCTTATGTAAAAAATTTGGCGCGCCTTTTATTTTTCTTCCTATTAAAGGAGAAGAACTGCCGCTCACCGCAAAAGAAAGAATCGTAATTTTAGACGAGCTTCTTAAAAAGATTGAAGAGCTTAAAATTCCTAAGCATCTTATTTTAGTAGATGTTTTAGCACTGACTGTTTCTTCGCAAAAAGATGCAGCAAAACATTGCTTAGAGTTTATTTCTTATTGCAAAAGTTTAGGGCTGCCAACAACTCAAGGGCTATCAAATATATCTTTTGGCTTACCTGCAAGAGAACTCTTAAATAGTAGTTATCTTTCCCTTTGTTTAGCAAAAGGAGCCACGTCTTTTATAGCAAATCCTAATAGCAGAAGACTAAAAGAGGCACTCTATGCAAGTGAGGTACTTTTAGGAAAAGATTTACAAGCAGAAAGGTATATTCAAGAATTTGCCAACTGGACAGCAGGGGAAACAAATACACAAACTCAAAAATCTCAAAAAGATGAAATAGGCAGCGATTTATATTTGGGAGTGTTGAAAGGGAAAAAAGATGAAATAGTAAGCTTTGTTGAAAAAGCATTAGCTGATGGACAAGATGCGTTTTCAATAGTAAATAATGAGCTTATTCCAGCTATTTTAGCAGTTGGCGAAAAATACGAAACGAAAGAATATTTCCTCCCGCAACTATTAATCTCTGCTGAAACCATGCAAAAAGCTTTTGTAATACTGCAACCATTATTAGACAAAGAAGGAACATCAGGTGCGCGCCCTAAAATTATAATGGCAACAGTGGAAGGGGATATTCATGATATTGGTAAAAATATAAGTTGTCTTATGTTAAAAAATCATGGACTAGAAGTTATAGATTTAGGTAAAAATATAAAAGCATCAGAAATAGTAGCAGCTGCAAAAGAACACAATGCAGATATAATAGGTCTGTCCGCTCTTATGACAACAACTATGGTGAAAATGGAAGATACTATAAAACTACTAGCAGAAGAGAAAATATCGCTACCAGTGGTTATAGGGGGAGCAGTAGTTACTGATAAGTTCTGCCAAAAAATAGGCGCTGCAGGCTTTGCAACTGATGCACTTTTAGGAGTGCGTATTATCCAAGAGTTGCTAAAAAAATAAACAAGCTATAATAAACTTAAGTATAAGTAAAAACATACTAGAGCAAAAATGAGCTATAGGTAAAAATAAGCTATAAGTAAAAAGAGAAATATGTAAAAATACATATTGAAATCAAACTTTAGCTATGCAAAAATATAAAAATATACGAATATAAAAAATGAGAAAATAGTCTCAAGAACTATGTGTAAAAATAAGATGCCAAATATGGCAAAGAGGATTGTGATGTTAAAAAGAATATACCTTTCAGTATTATGTGTTTTTTGTTTTTCTTTTATGCTCTTTTCAGCAAATATGGTACAGGCAGGTGGTTTGATAGAAAGAGTTATAACTCCAACCGTTATGACAGAAATTCTTGCGGAGAATAAAGGCAAAACAGTGGTGTTTTCTTTTTGGGCAACATGGTGTCCAGTTTGTCATAGAAGTCTCGAAGGTTTAGAAGAACTTACAAAAAAGATGTCCTCAGATAAGGTGGTAATCTACGCAGTAAGTATAGATGATAATTTTGAGCTTGTGAAAAAATACTATAAAGATAAAGCTAAACCGTCGTACAATGTTGCATTTGGAGGCGAAGCATTAGCGAGAGCGCTAAACATAAGAGCTGTGCCTTATACAAAGGTCTATAATGCAAAAGGTGAAGAAATTTTTGAAAAACTTGGTTTCATGCCAGTAGAAATGCTTGAAGTAATTATAAAAACCATGTAAAGAGCTAATATGGATTACGAAATAATAAAAGCCCGACTAGAAGATGTAGTCGGTTTGCACAAAATGCTTTTAGATAGAGAAGATGGCATGGTATTACCACGCACACTTCATCAGCTCTATACACATGTTCGTGATTTCTATGTATTGCTACATCATGATAAAAATGGTACAGAGCTAGTAGGTTGCTGTGCACTTGCGATGTGTTGGGCAGAAATAGCAGAAATACGAACACTTTATATCTTGCCAGAACACAGAAAAAAAGGCTATGCCAAGAAAATGATAGATGCGTGTTTATCTGAAGCAAAAGATTTAAAGTTAGCACGTATATTTGTTTTAACAGATCAGATAGAATTTTTTTCATATATGGGTTTTTTAGAAGTATCGAAAGATGAATTACCACAGAAGGTTTGGGCGGATTGCCTTCATTGTCCAAGATTTCCAAACTGTGATGAAATTGCAATGTTGTATAATTTAAAATAATGGTTTACTATGGCGCATGAATTACGGGAACTATTTTCCCAAGTAGTTATAAATAACCGAGTGAAAGAACTTGCAAGAGAACTCTCCGAGGTATATAAAACAGAACCAGTGGCGTGTATTTGTGTGCTAAAAGGTGCAGTATATTTTTTTAGTGATCTTGTACGAGCACTGAGTACATCAGTAGAAATAGATTTTGTGTGTGTTTCAAGTTATGGTAATAGTATGGAATCAAGCACAGAAATTATAATGTCTAAAGATGTAGGAATATCGATTGAAAATAAGCATGTTCTTATAATAGAAGATATAGTAGATACAGGGCATACTGTTAATTATTTGAGAAAAATTTTTGAAAATAGGCGAGCTAAAAGTATAAGAGTATGCGCTCTTATAGATAAGGGTGAACGCCGAGAAATTGAGACTGAAGTTGATTATTATGGTTTTCGAGCGCAAGGATTTTTAGTTGGATATGGGCTTGATTATGCAGAGAAATATCGAGAACTAACAGCTATTTATGAACTAGTAGCGTGCTAGGTCCGAAAATTTATTTAAGTAGGTAGTGTATAAGATGATAATAGAATGCGAAAAATGTGGTGCTAAGTACACTATGGAAGATGAGAAAGTATCTCCTTCAGGATCTGAAGTAGAATGTTCTCTTTGCCAAGCAACGTTTACGGTCTATCGTCCAGAACCTGAGGATAGCATGCTTGATGCAGAACAAGATATGGATAGTTTTTTTTCTAATATCGAAAATAATCAAGTTGCTGAGGGTGGAAAAAAATTACTAGATGAAGACTTTTTTTCTACAGAAAAAAAACCGCAACGTCCTAACAATGTAGATTTTAATAGTTTAGAAGGGCTTCTTTCAGAAGGCGCAGATGAGATTCGAAAGAAACCAGAAGAGCTTGCTAGTAATGCTCAAGATATGTCCGGTCAAATCGCTCAATCAGATGATTTGCTCGATGGTATATTTGGTGAGTCGCAAGGATTAGATGAATTATTTAGCCCTGAAGCAGAAGTGAATAACAAAGAATATGGGAATGCTCCAGACGATTTACTTATAGTAGAGCAAGAAACTGTAGTAGAACAATCAATTGTAGTAGAAGTTAAAGCTTCTGATGATGAAATAAAGGCTGCAGTAGATCTTTTCGCCGAGCTTGATATAAATAGTATTTCCGAAAAAATAAATTTAGATGCCACACAAAATGGGAGTTTAGGAATGAATAATGATGCTGGACAGACAAGTAATTTAGATCTTGATGCTGCCTATGGTATTGGTTCTACACCAAATGCCAAGGAACCTGAAAAAAATAATAAAAAACTAATAATACTCATAATATTATTATTGCTTTTATTATTAGGAGCTGCTGGATTCGGTGCATATTATATGATGACTAAAGATTCTGCGGTTGCAGTGCAAAATCCTGCTATAGATGATATCATACTTGAAAATGTTAAGCAGTATTTCATTCAAAACGAAAAAGAAGGAAACTTATTAGTAGTAGAAGGTTATGCTATTAATGAGGGTCAATCTGCAAAAAGAAATATTACTTTAGAAGCAACACTGTATGATGCAAATAATAATCCACTCCTTAGTAAAACAACTTTAGCTGGAAATATGCTCAGTCAATTTCAATTACAGTTATTGCCTTTATCTGAAATGGTTACACGTTTAGAAAATCCTGCAGGGATATCTGCTAATAATAGTAGTGTATCGCAAGGGCAACGTACGCCATTTATGTTAATATTCCAAAATGTTCCTATAGAAAGTGAAGAATTTAGTGTAGAGATTGTTGGAGCATCAGACTTCAAATAGGCTTTAGCATTTATTAATAGTATACGATAAAAAAGAGAGTACTCAGTACTCTCTTTTTTTGTCTTTTTTAGGTTGTCTCTCTTTGTGGCAGAGCCAGAAGCATTATGCTTAATGAAATAGCATAGATTTTCAACTAGTATAGTAGAGTAAATTTATCAAAAATATTGCTACAAGTTTAAAATTAGAAATTTAAAACAATGAATAGAAAGATACTAATCCTCGACCTTTGAGCCTCAACCTTAGCCCCTCAAAAAAATTAAAATTAAAATTAAAATTAAAAGCAAAAGCAAAACTAAAACCTTAATCCAAACCATAAATTTCAAAAAAACTAAAAAAAAAATGAGATTAAAATATAGATCAGAAATAGAAATAGTATTTTCTCAATTTCTATTTACAAGCTGCAAACTGCAAAC
>CAMQUX010000006.1 GCA_947037905.1 uncultured Desulfovibrionaceae bacterium
CTATGCTTGGCGCACGTCCACGATATATTACATGCGGGTATATAATCGAAGAAGGTTTTCTTATGAGTGAGCTTGAACTTATAGTTAAGTCCATGGGCGAGAGCTGTAAGGAAGCAGGGGTTTTTGTGGTAACGGGCGATACAAAAGTAGTGCCTAAAGGTTGTGTGGATAAAATTTTTATTAACACAACAGGAATAGGGGAGATTATAGCAAACCCAATGCCAGCAGGGAACATGGCAAAAGATGGTGATGTTGTAATTATAAGCGGAACAATGGGAGACCATGGTGTAAGTATTTTAGCAAGTAGAAATGATTTGCAATTTGAAACACTTGTAGAGAGCGATAGTGCCTCTTTAAATCATATAATAGTACGACTTGTGGAGAATATTTCAGATATTCATGTACTGCGAGACCCAACAAGAGGCGGGCTTGCAACAACGCTTAATGAAATAGCTATAAGCTCGCAAGTATCTATAGTTTTAGAAGAAACTCAAATACCAGTTAAAACGAGTGTAAAAGGTGTCTGTTCTTTCTTAGGTTTAGACCCTCTGTATTTAGCAAATGAAGGAAAATTTTTGTGTATTTTGGCAGAAAAAGATGCAGAAAAAGCATTAGAGATAATACGAGCAGATAAACTAGGGAAAGATGCGTGTATTATAGGACGAGTAAAAAAGACAGGAGATGCGAATGCTAATGTGAGTGTGTCATTGCAAACAGCATTAGGTGGCGAGCGTCTGCTTGGTATGTTAGAAGGTGAGCAACTGCCACGAATTTGTTAGATGTTGTAATTATTAGTTATGATTACATTTTAGGTATAGATACAAAAAAACGGACATATAAGTATGTCCGTTTTTTTATTTTATTTAGCAAAGATATAATTAGTTTTGTTTATCTGCTTCTGCGTTTTCTTTTTCGTTATTTCCTTCGCCTTCCACAAGTTTAATAGCAAGTTTCACAAGATTTGCAAGCTCAGGTTTTGAAAGCTGTGCATTTGCACCAACTGCCTCACCTTTATGACGTAAACTATCTGTTATAATAGAAGAAAATAAAATAACAGGTAGTTTTGCTAAGAAAGGATCATCTTTAATATTTTTTGTAAGATTATGTCCGTCCATAGCTGGCATTTCGATATCAGAGATAACAATTTGAAAATAATCAGTAATTTGTTTATCTTCTTTCTGTGCTAAAGCCTTAGTTTCTAATAAGGTATTAAGACATTCGCGCCCGTTATTTGTAGCTGTTACTTTAAAGTTAGCGTTTCTCAAAATAGTTGCAATAATATTTTGTATGAAAAGAGAATCGTCTGCAATTAACGCATGATATTCACTGTTTGCTTTTAGATTAGTATCAGTTTGTTTAAGTCCTGAAAGAACAGGATTAAATTCTGTAATAATTTTCTCTAAATCAAGAATAAGAGTAAGGTGATCCTGTATGTGTATTGTGCCTGTGATACAGTTAGTATGCATAGCTGCAACAAAATCACTAGGGGGCGCAACCGCTTCCCAACTGATACGGTGAATTCTGTTCACTCCAGAAACTAAAAATGCAGTAACTACTTGGTTGAATTCAGTAACAATAACTTTCGGACTAACAGAATCTTGTCTTTTTTTACCAAGCCATGAGCAAAGATCAATAAGAGGGATGATTTTGTCTCTCAAGTTAAAAGCGCCCATAACTGCTGGATTTTTTTGTCCTGGTAATGCAGTAATGTCTGGCAAATTAATAATCTCAAGAACCTTAGCGACGTTTATGCCATAGTTTCCTTGATAGATTTCTTCATTTCCATCAGCGCCCTGTATTTTTTCCTCGATGAAAAATTCAACAACTTCAAGCTCGTTCGTTCCAGCCTCAAGTAAGATATTAGTAAGTTGTGACATAGAATAATTCCTTATTGATAGATAGAAAAATATGCGTTTTTTATTTTAGAAAGTAGCCGCATCATATAATCCGAAAATAGAGTATATTTACATTATATTCATGTTTGGCATGCACTATATTCATGTTTGATATGCATTATGTAAAATACTTTTATAATATTGTATATACTTATATATCGACACTTTTTATTCTAGCTATAGTGATTAGCATCAAAAAAATTGATTTTTTTTATTTATGAATTAGAAAGCCGTTAAAAAAGCTTCGATTTTATCTATAAGATATTTTGGAGTTGATGCTCCAGCTGTTAGCCCGATTACTTTATATTGTTTTAGTAAGTCTAAGGGAATATTTTCTATACTTTCAATATGTATCGCTGGTGTTCCAATATTTTCTATAACACTCACAAGTCTACGGGTGTTTGCACTTTCTTTCCCACCGACAATAATACAAAAATCTGTTTTTTTTGCTATTTCAACTGCTTCTAATTGCCGTCTTTGCGTCGCATGACAAATGGTATCAAGGATAGTGAGCTTATATGGCAAAATAGCTTGAAGGTGTTCTATAATATCATTGTAATGTTCTTTATCTTGCGTGGTTTGCGCTGCAAGAAAATACTGTGATTTTTTTTCTATGAGCATACTTTGTAGTTCTTGTAAATTTTCAAATACAATGGAGTTATAACTATAACTAAGTAGCCCTAGAACTTCAGGATGCTCTTTTTCACCATAGAGTAGTAATGTATTTTCTTTTGTTGAGTGCTGTGCAATGGCATTTTGAGCTTTTTTTACTTTTGGACAGGTGGCATCAATAATAGTAATATTCTCTTCGAGTAATTTCTTTTCAATATCTTGAGGAATCCCATGCGCCCTGACAATTGCTGTAGCAGGAGAGTTTATATTATCTCCCTTTTTTGCAAGAAGAACTCCTTTTTTAAAATACGTATCAAGCACTTGAGGATTATGAATAATAGCACCAAGCATGTATAAAGGCTCTGTGTTTTGATTTAACGCAGAATCGAGTTTTTGTAAGGCAAGATCAACTCCCATACAGAATCCAGCAGTTTTTGCACGATAAATTTTCATAAAAAGACCCTAAAAGTAAAAATAGTAACTAAAAATAAAGGAATAACACTTTCAAAATAAAAGAGAAAAGCTGTGAAAAGAATGATTTATGAAAAAAGAAAAATTAATCCGATTCTATGAAAATATCCAAAGACGCAACAGCATGCGCAAGCGTTAAAAGTTCTTCCCATGTTTCGCAACTAGCCATTTGAGAGCGAAGAATTTTAATTTTATTAAATCCTTTTGCATAACGAGGCGCAAAAGAACGAATTCTTCGTAGCGCAGCGGGAGAATCATCAAAATGTTTATAAAGAGTTATATGCTCAATTAAAAGTTTTGACAGCTCAGTGGGTGTAAAAGTATGAATTGGCTCGTTGTTAAGTAATTTATTATACTGCGCAAAAATAGTAGGATTATATAAAGCCCCTCGAGCAAACATAAGAGTATCAGCATTTGTTTCTGTAATACACCGAACGCCGTCTTCAGCAGTAAAAAGATCTCCACTAGCAATAATCGGCAGATTTACGTGCTCTTTTAGTTTTGCAATGCACTCCCAGCGAGCATGCCCAGAAAAAAGCTCTTTCGCGTAACGAGGATGCAGAGTTATCCACGCAACCCCCACATCTTCTAACTTTTTTGCCACATCAAGATAATTCTCTTGCGACTCATCAGGCCCGAGCCTAATCTTTATCCCAACAGCATGCTCTCCAGCAGATTTAACCATGCTTTTTGCAATGCTAATAAGTCGAGGTACATCCCATAAAAGAGCAGCTCCGCTACCAGATTTTAAAACTTTTCGCACCGAACAACCAGCATTCAAATCAAAAAAAGAAAATCCTCGCTCTTTAAGTAAAGGAATAGCTTGTTCAAAAAGTGGCGCATCGGGTCCAAAAAGTTGCAAAACAAGTGGCGTGTCGTCTTTATGAGTAGCTAAAAGTTTTTGCGTGCCCCTATTTTGATGAAAAAGCCCTTTAACGCTCACCATTTCAGTGCAAACAACATGAGCTCCATGTTTTTTGGCAAGGAGTCTAAATGGCAGATCTGAATAGCCCGCAAGGGGAGCAAGCCAAGGTTTATCTTTTTCAAAAAGGAGTCTTTGTTGATTTGTATTCACATGTAGAAAGTATAATTAGTGAGAAAATAGTGCAAGTTTTTATTTTCATCTTAGATAAAAGAGTATTTTTTTAGAGCTAGCTGAGTACTACAGTAAAGTTACTTACAAAAAGTAGAAAATAGAGCGGGTGTGTTAAGCTATTTGCTTTGTCTATATAATGTAGTAAATGTTAAGATAATCTCCTTTATACTATTGCTTGCTGTGTAAATACTTGTATTAAATAGGGATAGTAGAGAAATAGTTCTGTTTAAAGTATTTGCAAAAAAGCAAAAACGAGTACTATTATAAAGTTTGAAAGGGAGAGAGTGGCACAAAGGGGTAAGAGAGGGAAAAAAATCCAAACTTTTCCATATTTTTTTCAAAAAATGCAAAAAAGAGCTTGCAAAAGATTAGCGTACAGAGTAAAAGACACTAATCGAGCTGGCGTAGCTCAACGGTAGAGCAACGGATTTGTAATCCGTTGGTTGCGGGTTCAAATCCCATCGCCAGCTCCATTTCTTGTTTTTTACCAGGTGGGGTTCCCGAGTGGCCAAAGGGATCAGACTGTAAATCTGCTGGTGTACACCTTCGGAGGTTCGAATCCTCCCCCCACCACCACAAAAAACATGCTGTAGGAGGTGAACATTGTTCACTGTTCGGACTACAAATAATACTAGCGGGAATAGCTCAATTGGTAGAGCATCAGCCTTCCAAGCTGAGGGTTGCGAGTTCGAGTCTCGTTTCCCGCTCCAGTACTAAAACTGGTAGGTCTTGTATTATCCCCCCTACGCATTTTTGCTCACATAGCTCAGTAGGTAGAGCACTTCCTTGGTAAGGAAGAGGTCACCAGTTCAAATCTGGTTGTGAGCTCCATGATTCATATATTTTTTTTAAAAGAGGGAGTTTAGCAATGGGTAAAGCAAAATTTGAACGCGGTAAACCACACGTTAACATCGGAACAATTGGTCATATTGACCATGGTAAAACAACTCTAACAGCAGCGATTACAAAAGTTGCAGGTATCGTTTACGGTGGTGGTAAATACGTAGCATACGACGAAATCGATAAAGCGCCAGAAGAAAAAGAGCGTGGAATCACAATCGCAACAGCACACGTTGAGTACGAAACAAACAATCGTCATTATGCACACGTTGATTGCCCAGGCCATGCTGATTATATCAAAAATATGATCACAGGTGCTGCACAAATGGACGGAGCTATTCTAGTTGTTGCGGCAACAGATGGTCCTATGCCACAAACACGTGAGCACATCCTTTTAGGTCGCCAAGTTGGTGTTCCACAAATGGTTGTTTTCTTAAATAAATGTGACATGGTTGATGATGAAGAATTATTAGAATTAGTAGAATTAGAAGTTCGTGAACTTCTTTCTAAATATGGTTTTCCTGGAGACGATTGTCCAGTAATACAAGGTTCAGCTTTAAAAGCATTGGACATTACTTCTGGAGATGATGCAGCAGCAAAGCCTATATTAGATCTTTTAGAAGCTTGTGATACTTTCATTCCAGATCCTGAACGCGATATCGATATGCCTTTCCTACTTCCTATTGAAGATGTATTCTCAATATCAGGTCGTGGAACTGTTGTAACAGGTCGTGTAGAGCGCGGAATCGTAAACGTAGGTGATGAAGTTGAAATAGTAGGGATTCGTCCAACTGTTAAAACAACATGTACTGGTGTTGAAATGTTCCGTAAGCTTTTAGATCGTGGAGAAGCAGGCGATAACGTAGGTGTTCTTTTACGTGGAACAAAACGTGACGAAGTAGAACGTGGACAAGTACTTTGTAAACCAGGTTCACTTTCCCCTCATACAAAATTCAAAGCAGAAGTATATATTCTATCAAAAGATGAAGGTGGTCGTCATACACCATTCTTTAGTGGCTATCGCCCACAATTCTATTTCCGTACAACAGATATCACTGGTATCGTAGGATTAGAAGATGGCGTAGAAATGGTTATGCCTGGTGATAACGCAACTTTTATAGTAGAACTTATCAACCCAATAGCTATGGAAACAGGTCTTCGCTTCGCTATTCGTGAAGGTGGCCGTACTGTAGGTGCTGGAGTTGTTACAACAATCGTGGAGTAAATTCTAATGCGGATAAATATACAGTTGCAATGTTCTGAGTGTAAACGACGTAATTATGCAACAGGAAAAAATAAAAAAAATACTACAGGTAGAATAGAGCTTATGAAATACTGTCCTTTCGATAGAAAGCACACACTTCATAAAGAATCTAAGTAGTATAACATATTTGCAGGGGTGTAACTCTAACGGCTAGAGTGCCGGTCTCCAAAACCGGAAGTTGTGGGTTCGAATCCCTCTACCCCTGCCATTTTAAGTTAAATGGAAATCCAATGTCTAAAAAAGAACCAAAGCTAAATTCTCCACATTCTGCTGAGTCTGATAAAGTCGGTCCAGTAGCTAAGGTTGCAGAGAAAGCGCGCGAGTTTAAAGATTTTTTTAATGAGTCTCAGGTTGAAATCCGTAAGGTAGTTTGGCCGACTCGTAAAGAAACACTTATGACTTGTGTGGCTGTTGCAGTGTTAGTTGTGATAATGTCTTTGTTTTTAGGTGTGGTGGATTTGGGACTCTCTAGCTTGGTAGAGTGGATCCTTTCTTAAGGCTTTACAAAAAGAGCAAAAGGGAAACGAAATGGAAGAAAATGCTGACATCATATTAGATGAAGATAGACCAGCTCGTTGGTATATAGTGCACACTTATTCAGGCTTTGAGCAGCGTGTGGAAAAAACCATACAAGAAATGATGCGAACAGGTCAAGATGACGGATTAGTGAAGCAAGTAATTATGCCTACTGAGAAAGTTATAGAACTTTCAAAGAACGGAGAAAAACGTTCTTCAACAAGAAAGTTTTATCCTGGTTATATAATGGTGCAAATGATATTAACAGACGCATCATGGCATTTAATCCAATCAATTCCTCGAGTGACAGGTTTTGTGGGTGGTAAGAATCGACCAACTCCTATGCCTAATAGAGAGGCTGAAAAAATCCTACAAATGATGGATAGTTGTCAAGATCAACCGCGTCCGAAATTCAGTTTCGATCGTGGGGATGAAGTTCGAGTAGTGGATGGTCCTTTTAGCGGATTTAACGGAAGCGTTGAAGATGTTAACTATGATAAGGGTAAATTAAAAGTATCCGTATCAATTTTTGGGCGCCAAACTCCAGTAGAACTTGATTTTGTTCAAGTTGAAAAATGTTAAGAATTCTCGAATTGAAATCCTTAGAGGGTAAAAAATAATGGCAAAAAAAATAATTGGTAAAATTAAATTACAAATTCCAGCAGGTAAAGCTAATCCATCGCCACCAATAGGGCCAGCCCTAGGTCAGCATGGTGTGAATATCATGGAATTTTGTAAGGCTTACAATGCAAAAACACAAGGTCAAGAAGGGATGATAATTCCTGTAGTGATCGAAGTTTATGCAGATAGATCGTTCTCCTTTATAACTAAAACTCCTCCAGCTTCTGTGTTAATTCGCAAAAGTGCAGGTGTTGCAAAAGGATCAGGAGAGCCTAATAAAAATAAAGTAGGTAAATTAACACAAGCTCAAGTTCGAGAAATAGCAACGCAAAAAATGGAAGATTTGAGCGCTTCAAATATTGAAGCAGCAATGAAAACCATAGCAGGCACAGCTCGTTCTATGGGTATAGAAATAGAAGGATAGAGAGGAAACCTACAATGGCAAGACATGGTAAAAATTATAAAAATGCCGTGCAGGACGTCGAAACTTGTAGCCTTTCTGTCGAAAAAGCTATAGAACTTGCAGTAGAGAAAGCCTACGCAAAATTTGACGAAACTGTGGATGTTGCAATAAACTTAGGAGTAAATCCTAAATATTCAGATCAGATGGTACGAGGAACAGTATCGCTTCCTCATGGACTTGGAAAAAAAATAACAGTAGCTGTTTTTTGTAAGGGTGCGAAAGTAGCTGAAGCAAAAGAAGCAGGAGCTGATTTTGCAGGCGAAGAACTTATAGAAAAAGTAAAAGGTGGCTGGCTAGATTTCGATAAAGCCGTAGCAACTCCAGATATGATGGCACAAGTTGGTTTAATTGGTAAAGTACTCGGACCACGTGGACTTATGCCAAATGCAAAAACAGGTACAGTAACAGTAGATGTAGCCACTGCAGTACAAGAATTAAAAGCAGGGCGTATCGAGTTTAAAGTAGATAAAGCAGGCGTACTTCATGCTCCAATCGGAAAAGTTTCCTTTGGTGCAGAAAAGTTACAAGATAACTTAAGAGCATTACTTGATTCTATAGTTAAATTAAAACCTGCATCAGCTAAAGGAACATATGTAAAAACTTTAGCTGTAGCAACCACTATGGGTGTAGGATTTCGAGCTGATCCATTAACAGTTCGAAAATTCTTAGATAAATAAATTAGCGCATTTGTGCTAGTTAATATGCACGGGAAGTCAGTTGAAGAAAGTAGGGGGATTTTTAATTAAATCCTTAATATCCTACCGAGACAAACTTTAACTCACTTTCTGAGCCGAAAAGGGAGAAGTCAATGAATAGGCAAGAAAAAGCCCTGAGAGTAAAAGAGTTGCAAGAAAAAGCATCTCGAGCAGGAGCTGCCATCATTACCGACTTTAAAGGTATGACTGTAGAAAATACAGATGCCTTGCGCGTAGAATTACGCAAAGTTGGTGTTGATTATGTTGTTGTCAAAAACACCTTGGCTCGGATTGCTTTAAAAGATACTGATCATACAGTGCTTTTAGAGGTGTTCAATGAGAACTGTGCTATTGCTTTTGGTTACGATGATCCAGTAGGACTTGCAAAGTCATTAGTGGATTATGCCAAAGGGAATAAGAAACTTCTTATAAAATCCGGTAGCTTAGAAGGAAAGTATTTAGAAGCAGATGCAATCAATGCTTTAGCAAAATTGCCATCTCGCCCAGAATTACTATCCAGTGTGCTTGGCACGATGAATGCAGTTCCAACAAATTTGGTTGGAGTCTTAGCAAATGTCCCACGCAATTTCCTTTATGCGCTTAACGCCATAAGAGACCAAAAAGCTGCGTAAATACAGTTAATAACTTATTAGATATCCCAAGGAGGATGTACCAATGGCCGTAACTAAAGATCAAGTAGTAGAATTTATTGCAAATATGACAGTATTAGAATTGTCAGAATTTATAAAAGAATTAGAAGAAAAATTCGGAGTATCAGCAGCAGCACCTGCAGCAGCAGCAGCACCAGTGGCAGCAGCAGCAGCAGAAGCAGGCGAAGAAAAAACTGAATTTGATGTAATCTTAACAGGCGCAGGCGGAAACAAAATCGGAGTTATTAAAGTTGTAAGAACTTTAACTGGCTTAGGCTTAAAAGAAGCAAAAGAAAAAGTAGATGCAGCTCCATCAGCAATCCAAGAAGCAGTATCTAAAGATGCAGCAGAAGATGCTAAAAAACAGCTTGAAGAAGCTGGTGCATCTGTAGAAATTAAATAATACAGACCATATACAATATGGCAGAAAGAACGCAGCTAAAAAAGCCTGTGTTCTTTCTGTTGTTTTTGTGATTTTAAGCGAATTGTGATCTACGCGTTTTAGGAAGTTCTAGCAGCAGTAATGCTTGCGAAGACTACTGTCAATCTGTTTTTTGAATGAACAAGGAAGCGTCTTGTTCGCCAAAAAAACACTAGCTCTTGATGAGGATTCAATGGGTCAAATTAAAAAGAATTTCGGAAAAATAGTCAATACTCTGCCAATTCCACATTTGCTTTCTCTGCAGGTGGATTCCTATAAACGTTTTTTACAAGAGGGTGTACCACCATCAAGCCGTGAAGATAGAGGGCTTGAGAGTGTTTTTCGCTCTGTATTTCCTATTGAAGATTTTAATAAGACAGCAAGCCTCGAATATGTAGGCTATGATATAGCAACACCAAAATATGATGCAAACGAATGTATAGCAAAAGGTTTAACCTATGAGGCTCCTATTCGTATAACAGTACGTCTTGCTGTTTACGATGTAGAAGAAGAAACAGGAAATCGTACAATTCGTGATATTAAAGAGCAAGATATCTATTTTGGCGTTTTGCATTTGATGACAGATAAAGGAACGTTTGTTGTAAATGGAACTGAGCGTGTAATTGTAAACCAATTACAGCGTTCACCAGGTATTATCTTTGAACATGATTCAGGAAAAAACCACTCAAGCCGTAAAGTTCTGTATAGTTGTCGAGTAATCCCAATGCGTGGTTCTTGGCTTGATTTTGATTTTGATCATAAAGACATTCTTTATGTACGCATAGATCGTCGTCGTAAGCTTCCAGCTACAGTGCTTTTAAAAGCAATGGGCATGACGAATACAGATATTTTAGAGTATTTCTACGATTTAGAATTATACACGATAGAAAAAGGAAAAGTATATCGTAAGGTAGTAGAAGACCAGTATCGTAAAGAAGAAGCATGGGTAGATATTGTACTTGCAGATGGAAGTGTTCTTGTAAAACAAGGAAAAGCAATAACTCGAGGCATGTGGAAGAAACTAGAAAAAAATGCTGTTGAAAAAATTGAAATAAATCCTGAATCTTTATTAAATCTTTTTGTAAGTAGTGATGTAATAGATGGTGATTCTGGAGAATTAATAGCTGCTAGTTGTGATGAAATAACACCTGCTATACTAGAAAGAATTATCGAATCAGGTAACAAAGAGCTTTCTTGTTTATATACACGAGGACAAAGTGTATCTTCTTCTATGAGAGATACATTAATGCAAGATAAAACTGACACCATAGAAAGTGCTCAGATTGAAATTTATCGTCGTTTACGTCCAAGTTCCCCTCCAACACCAGAAATTGCAGCAAGTTTCTTTGAAAACTTGTTCCGTAATGTAGATTATTATGATCTTTCAGATGTTGGTCGTTATAAAATAAATTCACGTTTAGGTTTAGATACAAATATAGATATCCGCACTCTTAGCAACGAAGATATCCTTCAAGCAGTGAAACTTCTTTGTGCGTTAAAAGACTCTAACGGACCAGCAGATGATATTGACCATTTAGGTAATCGTCGTGTTCGCCCAGTTGGTGAATTGGTTGAAAACCAATACCGCATAGGTCTTGTTCGTATGGAACGAGCCATAAAAGAACGTATGAGCTTGCAAGAAGTTGCAACACTTATGCCGCATGATTTGATTAATCCAAAACCAGTAGCAGCAGTGCTAAAAGAGTTTTTTGGAACATCACAGTTATCGCAGTTTATGGACCAAACAAATCCACTATCAGAAGTAACACATAAACGTCGTTTATCTGCACTAGGACCAGGTGGTTTGACTCGTGAACGTGCAGGTTTTGAAGTACGTGACGTGCATACTTCCCATTATGGAAGAATTTGTCCTATTGAAACACCAGAGGGACCAAATATTGGTCTGATTGTTTCATTAACTACTTACGCAAAAGTAAATGACTTTGGTTTCATCGAAACTCCTTACCGAGTAGTTGAAGATGGCCGAGTAACAAGCGAAGTTCGCTATATAGATGCAACACGAGAAATATCAGAAGTTGTTGCGCAGGCAAACGTTCCTCTTGCAAAAGATGGTAGCTTTGTGAACGAGATGGTAACAGCTCGTGAAAATGGGGAAGTTGGAAGTGTTGATAGAGACTCTATTACTTACATGGACATTAGTCCAAGTCAGATAGTATCAATATCAGCGGCTCTTATTCCATTTTTAGAGCATGATGATGCTAACCGTGCGCTTATGGGATCTAACATGATGCGCCAAGCAGTACCACTTCTTCGTTCTGTAGCTCCTATTGTAGGAACAGGAATGGAAGCACCAGTTGCACAAGATTCTGGCTCATGTGTTCTTGCAGAAAGTGATGGAGTTATCCACTATGCTGATGCAGAACGTATTATTGTAAATTATGATGAAGAGTTTCAAGATACAGGTGGTGCTGTTCAGTACGAACTACAAAAATGGCACAAATCTAACCAAAACTCTTGTTTTGGACAACGCCCAGTACTTTCAATTGGCGCGCGTGTAAAAAAAGGAGAAATCCTAGCAGATGGACCTTGTATCAGTAAAGGTGAACTTGCTATTGGACAGAACTTATTAGTAGCGTTCATGCCTTGGTGTGGATATAACTTTGAAGATTCCATTTTAATATCTGAGCGTGTAGTTAAAGAAGATGTGTATACATCTATTCATATAGAAGAGTTTGAACTTGTGGCGCGTGATACTAAATTAGGGCCAGAAGAAGTAACTCGCGATATCCCGAACGTATCAGAAGAAATGCTTAGAAACCTAGATGAATGCGGAATAATTCGCATAGGCGCACGAGTAAAACCTGATGATATATTAGTAGGTAAAATAACTCCAAAAGGTGAAACACAGTTGACACCAGAGGAAAAACTTTTACGTGCGATATTTGGTGATAAAGCAAGAGATGTAAAAAATACATCCCTTAAAATTCCACCAGGAATATCAGGAGTAATTGTTGATGTACGTGTATTTAATCGTCGTTCAGGCGATAAAGATGATCGTACAAAAGAGATAGAAGCCTTCGAACTTGAAAAAGTAGACATGAAAGAAGGAAAACAAATATCTGCATTAACAAGTAAAACATATGATAAAATATGGTCAATAGTAGCAGATGAGAAAGTTGCACAAGCTATAGCTGGTTCACAAAAAGGTGAAGTACTTGTAGAAGCTGGTAAAACATTCACAAAAGATATTCTTGAAAAAGTTGCTATTAAAAAACTTGTTGGTATATTTAGTTCAGCAACAGTAAATGAGGAAGTAAAAAACCTTATTGGGCTTTATGATAAACAAGTGAAGTTTATCAAAGCAATATTTGATCAGAAACGTGAAAAAGTATCCGAAGGCGATGATTTATCACCGGGTGTTATAAAAATGGTAAAAGTATTCATAGCTGTAAAGCGTAAGCTTGCAGTTGGTGATAAAATGGCTGGTCGTCACGGAAACAAAGGTGTTGTTTCCAGAATACTTCCAGCTGAAGATATGCCATTCTTTGAAGATGGTACTCCAATGGATATAGTTTTAAATCCACTAGGTGTTCCATCACGTATGAATATCGGTCAGATAATGGAAACGCATTTAGGCTGGGCAGCACTTGGAATAGGTCGAGCATTTAATAAAATGCTTGATGAAAATGTTGGACAAGAAATTCTTCGTAAAGAAATCAAAGAAGTTTTCAACGATGAAGCAATTAGTGCCAATGTAGATTCCATGGATAATGATGAACTAGTAAAAGCGGTTCGTGAAGTTCGCGAAGGCGTGCTCATGCGAACACCAGTATTTGACGGCTCAAGTGAAGACGATATCTGGAATCTATTAGATAAAGCGGGCAAACCAAACGATGGTAAAGAAATTCTTTACGATGGTCGAACAGGTGAACCATTCTTTAATAGGGTAACAGTAGGTATAATGTATATGCTTAAACTGCATCACCTTGTAGATGAAAAAATTCATGCTCGTTCAACAGGTCCTTACTCATTAGTAACTCAGCAACCACTTGGTGGTAAGGCTCAGTTCGGAGGACAGCGTCTTGGAGAAATGGAAGTTTGGGCTCTTGAAGCATATGGAGCTGCACATCTATTACAAGAATTCCTCACAGTAAAATCTGATGATGTTACTGGACGTGTGAAAATGTATGAAAAAATAGTTAAAGGTGATAACTTCTTAGAAGCTGGATTGCCAGAATCCTTTAATGTTCTTGTGAAAGAATTACAATCTCTTGGACTCGATGTTGTTTTACATCAAGAAGAAGAAACGATTGTAGAAGCTAACAAGTTTATAGAAAGATAACTGTTTGAGTATGTAAGAGAAATTCTCTTTATATCTTCCTGAAGATAGGAAATAACGCTTTAAAAATAATGAGGTAATCCATGACTTTGGACGATCTGTTCACTTCACGTGGTACATCAACATCAGTAGCAGGCAGTAGCCTTAAAGCTATCCAAATATCCATCGCATCTCCTGAAAAGATTCGCGAGTGGTCTTATGGTGAAGTAAAAAAACCAGAGACAATCAATTATCGTACATTTAAGCCAGAGCGTGATGGTCTTTTCTGTGCCAAAATATTTGGCCCAGTAAAAGATTACGAATGTAATTGTGGCAAATATAAACGCATGAAGCATCGTGGAATCGTTTGTGAAAAATGTGGAGTTGAAGTTATTGCTTCTAAAGTACGTCGTGAGCGTATGGGGCATATTGAACTTGCAGCTCCTGTTGCACACATTTGGTTTTTAAAAACATTACCTTCAAAAATAGGAACTCTTTTAGATATTCCTATGGCTGATTTGGAAAAAGTTTTATATTTTGACTCTTATTTAGTTCTTGATCCTAAAGATACTCCTGTAAAAGCTTTACAGATAATATCTGAAGATCAGTATATGGAACTTGCCGATCACTTTGGTGAAGATGCTCTTGAAGTGGGCATGGGCGCAGAGGTTATTAAACAGCTTCTTCAAGGACTAAACCTTGAAGCTTTACGTCAAGAATTACGTGAAGAAGCAATGACAACTCGCTCGCAAACTAAAAAGAAAAAAGTAACCAAACGTTTAAAAATCGTAGAAGCTTGTTTAGATTCTGGTAATCGTCCTGAATGGATGGTAATGGATGTTGTTCCTGTAATACCACCAGAACTACGTCCTTTAGTACCACTTGATGGTGGACGTTTCGCAACATCAGATTTAAATGATTTATATCGCCGAGTAATTAATAGAAATAATCGTTTAAAACGCCTTTTAGAGCTTGGAGCTCCTGATATAATTATCCGTAACGAAAAACGTATGTTGCAAGAAGCAGTAGACGCACTTTTCGATAACGGTCGACGTGGTCGAGCAATAACAGGAACAAATGGTCGTGCGCTTAAATCACTTTCCGATATGATTAAAGGTAAGCAAGGTCGTTTCCGTCAGAATCTACTTGGAAAACGTGTAGATTATTCTGGTCGTTCAGTTATTGTTGTAGGTCCTTACTTAAAACTACATCAGTGTGGTTTGCCAAAGAAAATGGCACTTGAACTATTTAAGCCATTTATTTATGCAGACTTAGAAAGAAAAGGTCTTGCATCTACAATAAAAAGTGCCAAAAAAATGGTTGAGCGTGAAGATTTAGCTGTTTGGGATATCTTAGAAGAAGTAGTACGTGAATACCCAATCATGCTAAACCGTGCTCCGACACTTCACCGTCTAGGAATACAGTCTTTTGAACCATTACTTGTAGAAGGTAAAGCGATTCAGCTACATCCACTTGTATGTTCTGCTTATAACGCAGACTTTGATGGTGACCAAATGGCTGTGCATGTACCTCTTTCTGTGGAAGCACAAATAGAATGTCGTGTACTTATGATGTCTTCAAACAACATCTTAAGCCCAGCAAATGGTAAGCCAATCATCAATCCATCACAGGATATAGTTTTAGGTCTTTACTATCTAACAGTAGCACGCTCCTTCCAACAAGGTGAGGGAATGATTTTCTCTGCACCGTGGGAAGTAGTTGCTGCACATAATTCTGGAGTAGTAAGTCTTCATGCACGTATTCAAGTTCGTTTGCAAGATGGTACACGAGCAGAAACAACTTGTGGAAGAATCCTAGTTGGTGAGCTCTTGCCAGAAGAAATGGGTTTTGAGTATGTGAACTGCGTTATGACAAAGAAAAGTATAGGAACACTTGTAGCTGAAGTTTACCGAATAGCAGGTACAAAAGCCACTGTAGTTCTTTGTGATAAAATTAAAGATTTAGGCTACGAATATGGCGCACGAGCTGGTGTAACTGTTGCATTAAAAGATTTACGAATCCCTGCTCAGAAATACACTATGCTTGATACTGCAAATAAAGAAGTAGATAATATAGAAAGCCAATATCGTGATGGTATAATTACAAGCACAGAAAAATATAACAAAGTAGTAGATGTTTGGACAAAAACTACAAATGATATATCAAATGCCATGCTTGAAGAAATATCATCAGATTATGTGATAGATCCTAAAACAGGTAAGGGCGAGCGTAATGCGAGTTTTAACTCAATTTATATGATGGCAACATCAGGAGCTCGTGGTAACCAAGATCAGATGCGTCAGCTTGCTGGTATGCGTGGTCTTATGGCAAAACCATCTGGGGAAATCATCGAAACTCCAATTACAGCGAGTTTCCGTGAAGGTCTATCAGTACTTCAGTACTTCATCTCAACACATGGTGCACGTAAAGGTCTTGCAGATACAGCGCTTAAAACAGCGAACTCTGGTTACCTTACTCGTCGTCTTGTTGATGTTGTACAAGATGTTACAATTAATGAAGATGATTGTGGTACAGTAGATGGTTTAGAATTTGGCAACTTAGTCAAAAATGGTGAAGTTATAATGTCACTATCTGACCGAGTACTTGGTCGTGTAAGCTTACATGATGTTTATGATGAAGTAACGGGCGATATTTTAATCCCTGCTGATACTTTTATAGACGAACAAGTTGCTGAGTTAATAGACAAAACTGAAATAAATAGTATGGTAATTCGCTCTTCTTTAACATGTAAATCCCCTCATGGAATTTGCGCAAAATGTTATGGTCGAGATTTAGCACGTGGTCATTTGGTTAATATTGGAGAAACAGTTGGTATTATAGCAGCTCAGTCCATTGGTGAACCAGGAACACAGCTTACCATGCGTACTTTCCATATAGGTGGAACAGCAAGTAAAGAAATTGAGAAATCTTCTATCGAATTACAACATGCAGGTCGAATTCTTGTATCTCGTATGCGTGTGGTTCGTAACTCAGAAGGTATGCTCATGGTACTTGGAACGAATTCACAAATTGCAGTAGTTGATGAGCAAGGACGTGAGCGTGAAAAGTATAAAGTACCAGCTGGTTCTCGTTTACTTGTGGAAAATGGACAAGAAGTTAAAAAAGGTGAAACTGTTGCAGAATGGGATCCTTTTAACGAACCTTCCATAACAGACGTATCAGGTATAATTAAATTTGTAGATTTAATAGATGGTGTGACTGTACAAGAAAAAATAGATGATATAACAAAACGTTCAACATATATAATCATGGAATATCGTTCAACAAATCATCGTCCAACAGTTGCGATTGTTGATGATAAAGGTGAGCCAATTCTTCGTAAGGATACTAATCTCCCTGCTGTATTTGCAATGCCAGTTGGAACTCTTCTAATGGTAAAAAATGGAGATACAATTCACGCAGGGGATATATTTGCTCGTAAACCACGTGCAACATCTAAAACAAAAGATATTGTTGGTGGTCTACCTCGAGTTGCTGAACTATTTGAGTGTCGTAAACCAAAAGATCTAGCAGTACTTGCAGATATAGATGGTCTCATACGCTTTGGTTCAGAAACAAAAGGTAAACGTAAGCTTATTATTACTCCAGAAGTAGGTAAAGAGATTGAATATCTTATTCCAAAAGGTAAGCACGTTATAATTCAGGAAGGTGACTTTGTAGAAGCTGGAGATTCCATAACAGAAGGAAGTGCAGATTTACATGATATCTTACGAGTTCGTGGCGATAAATATCTAGCAGCCTATCTTGTAGAAGAAGTACAAGAAGTATATCGTTTCCAAGGTGTTGGAATAAATGATAAACATATAGAAATAATTGTACGTCAAATGCTTAAAAAAGTAACAATAATAGAATCTGGCGAAACAGGTCTTCTACTTGGTCAACAAGTGGATAGAGCTATATTTGCTCAAGAAAACCAACTAGCACGCGAGAAGGGCTTACAGCCGGCTGTTGCAGAGACTTTAGTTCTTGGTATAACCCAAGCGTCCTTGTCAACGAATTCATTCATCTCAGCTGCATCGTTCCAGGAAACCACAAAAGTGCTTACAGAAGCTGCTCTTCGTGGAAAAGCCGACCATTTACGTGGACTTAAAGAGAATGTTATTGTTGGTAGACTAATACCAGCAGGTACAGGATTCCGTCCATATATGAATGCAGGCATTCATGTTCCAGATCAGCCTGAAAGAGAAGATAAATTCTTAGATGGTTTAGAAGATTCTCCTCATATGGTAGGACAACAATTCTAAGTTCATAAACTAAAGATACACTATATAAAAAGCTCTGAATAATAATATTATTCAGAGCTTTTTATATAGGTACTAGAATTAATTATTATTTAATAATTAATTCTTATAAGGTAATAATAGCTAAGAGAGAATTTATACAAGGTATGGGAATAATATTTTTCTGCCTAAGGCTTTATATTTTTGAAAAATATTTATGTATGTTCTATATATGAGCTAGATATAATATTTTCATGCAAAGGATATTTTAAACGCAAAGGATATTTTTTATATGAAGGTTAATAGTATTTTAAAAAATAGCTAGATTAATTTATTATATATTTACTCAAATTGATAAAAAAATACTATAAAGAAGGAGTAACTAAGCTCGGATAATATAGGTGTTATTACTATGAATAAAAGTAGTTTTGCTTAAAAGAATAGTAACTCTGCGAGAATAAAGGATATTTAACTACAAATATAAATAATGAAAAAAGAAAAGACGAGCCTAGTAAAAGACTCGTCTTTAAATGTATTAACTATCTATTTTTATAAAAGAAGTTTTTGCTCAGGGCGGATGAAAATCCATTCTTCCTCAGAAGAATGCTCCTCAGAGAAGACATAATGCGCCAAATTGAAGTTTTGTAGGTCTTTAGGGATGGTAATCATATGTTTGACTGCATATCTTGCAAAAAGGCCTCTAGCGGTTTTTGTATGCATGGGGATAGTTTTTACTGAACCATCAGCAGCTTTTTCTTTAAATACGGGGGTTATTAATGATACACGGAGTAGTTTTTTTTGCAAAACTTTTGAAAATTCAAGAGAAGTAAGATTAATGATAAGATCTGCATCAGCACTATTTACCGCTGCAGTAAGGTCTTTATCCCAGAAAGCATACAAATTATTCCCTTTATTGGTGATCAGAGGGGTATTCATATCTAACCTGTACGGTTGAATAAGATCCAAAGGTTTCAATAAGCCATAAAGACCAGAGATAATGTGCATATATTTCTGCGCAAAGAGAAGTTCTTCTTCAGAAAAAGAAGCAGGGTTTAAGCCAAGAAAAACAGCACCTGTATAAGAAAATATCGCCTGCCTTTGGTTCGCTGTTGGAATTTGTGGCGGTGAATCTTCAAATTGCAGGTACTGTTTATAAACTTCTTTAGCTATTTTTGGGCTAATCTTCA